>JAPLHI010000163.1 GCA_026389695.1 Chloroflexota bacterium | reverse complement strand
ATCTGAACCTCCTCCCGGCTCTGTCACGGCAATTCCCCAGCTCCATTCGCCGGTAGCCAGCCTGGGCAGTATCTCTTTTTTCAATTCTTCACTGCCCGCTTTGGCGATAAAAAGGCCACCCCAGCCGATAGTAAGCAGTGTATAAACAGGTAGCGACATGCTCAATTCGGCCCATGACAATTCCTGGATGGCTATATTGGCATACTGCATTTCCTCCCCTTCCTGCGCCGATCCGCCGTATTTCTCGGGGATGCAACAGCCGAATACGCCGATATCAGCCAGACCCTTCAGTATATCGTCAGGAATCCCGGCTTCTTTTTCGTCGATATCCCTGGACCTCGGCGCGACGAACTTTTCGCAGTGCTCACGTACCGCCCTCTTGAAGATTTCCTGTTCCCGGGGCATTCTGAATTCCATAACCATAGTTCCTCCTCAGTTTAATTAATAAATATCAAGGTCGTGACAATAGCCTGATGAACAAAGAAGTTGTAAGCGGGACCGGGCCGGGTGCTCCGCACAGCCAGCTATTATACGCCTTTGGATAATGAAACGTAAAACCGGATTTGAAGGTGAATTGCTAACGTCGCGCTACTGTATAAATCACACCGAGGGATATATGCAGACCGTCCTGGCGGAACAGTGGCCGCAGTTTAGCCATATACTCAGCTTTAAAACGCTGCCGCGTTTCGATATTCATCCCCATAATCGTCAGTCGCGGCCCTACTGTCAACTGGAAGTTCCACCAGTCTTCCTCACTCGCGTAGACAATATCGTTTGTTTCACTATGAACCTCCACTGAACTGAATCCGGCTGCTCTGAGCAGAGCGTCCACTTCCTCCGGCGCATATGCCACCTGTTGAGGCATCCGTACCCCTACGCCATATTCGATAAACTGCTGCAGCAGAATGGGCCAGCCGGGATCGAACGGACGCGGTGTTTTGTTGAAGCTGGTCACACCCACAAATCCGCCCGGTTTGCAGACGCGATACATCTCTCTGAGCGCAGCCTTCATATCGGGAAACATAAAGAGACCGAAAGCGCATGTGACAGCATCAAATGTGCCATCGGGGAACTCCAGATGCTCCGCGTCCATCCGGCGCAGTTCCACATCAGTGAGCCCTGCTTTCCGTAATATAACCTCCGCCTCGCCAAGCATAGCGCCCGAGAGATCAATGCCGACCAGATGTCCTCCCGGCATCACAAGTCGGGCTGAAGCCAGCAAGACCGCCCCTTTACCAGTTGCTACATCCAAAAGGCGCATGCCGGTGACAAGAGGTAGGTGTTCGACCAATCTCTCTCCGAAGTTGGTAAAGATGCTGGGACCGCTGCGGTCATACGACTTTGCCGCACCGTCATAAATCTCTTTGATCATCTGCCTGGTGGCAATTACCGGTTCCGGCATCTTGTCAATCCTCACAAATAGAATGCTTAATATACAGTCTCTGACTCATTTTGAAAGCGCGGATATACCCGTGATGTCAGCCCCCACGATCAGGGTGTGCACATCGTCAGTCCCCTCATAGGTATAGACAGACTCGATGTTGGCCATGTGCCTGATCGGTGAGTACGCCAGGGATATGCCATTGGCACCGAGCAACTCGCGCGCCGTCCTCGCACACATCCTTGCTACAGCAACATTGTTTTTCTTGGCCATGGATACCTGCGCAGGTCTGGCCTTCCCTTCGTCCATGAGACGGCCCAACCTGTAGCTCAAGAGCTGCCCCTTGGTAATCTCTATCAGCATAGTTACCAGCTTCTCCTGCACAAGCTGGAACGAGGCAATGGGAACTCCGAATTGCTCCCGTCTCCCGGCATAGTTCAAAGCTGTTTCGTAACAGTCCATGGCTGCACCGAGTGCCCCCCATGATATTCCGTACCTTGCCTGGTTCAAGCAAGAGAGTGGAGACTTGAGTCCTGCCGATCCGGGCAGGAGATTCTCCTCAGGTATGGCACAGTCATGGAAACCCAGTTCACCCACATCCCCGGCCCTCATGGAACCCTTTTGTTTCTGAAATGTCTGTTCAAAGCCAGGAGTACCCCTTTCCACAATGAACCCTTCGGGAAGATATTTTAGGGCAGTGCATTTACTGAGAGAGACGTTGGAATTGAACTCCATTCCTTGCGGCAAGGATCGGAGTGATGTGCAGGAGACAGCGGTCAGGGCACGGCTTAATTTAAAATTACGCGGTAAGCCGACCAAGGACGTGCAACCCGAAAAATGAGCATCTTCTTTTACTTCCAGATCGTCCGGCAAAGTAACCAGCGACGTGCAGTCATTCAATCTCAAAACCCCTTCAACCACAAGGCCTTTGGGTAAGCGTTTCAGGTCCTGTTTGT
>JAPLHI010000129.1 GCA_026389695.1 Chloroflexota bacterium | reverse complement strand
TCTGCGCCAGTATCACTGCATTTACGTCTTTGGGTTCCAGGTTTGACCTTTTAACCGTTTCGTTGAGAATGGGCGCCGCCAGGTCGTAGGCCGGCACCGTACGCAAGGCCCCTCCGAAATTTCCAATAGCCGAACGCGCCGCGCTGGTGATAACTACCTTACCCATGGTAAACCTCCGTATAAATAGATATTTATTTTGGATTTGCCTGTCAGGCGATTATATCACTTATTTAGAAACATGAGATTGCCACGCTACGCTCGCAATGACGTGGATGCTCGGTCATGAGATTGCCACGGCCACTGTTTGGCCTCGCAATGACGTGGTGAAAAAAGCTCACAATGACAAAGGTGTCGAAGCCATGAGATTACCACGGCCACTGTGTGGCCTCGTAATGACATGGTGAAAAAAGCTCGAATGACACGCCTCATGCTTACTTGATGCCGATTTCGCGGGCGATGACGCGTAATTGTATCTCCGAGGTACCTTCGGTGACGGTTCCCATCCTGGCGTCCCTGAAATAACGCTGGGCGATGGAATCCTCCATCAGGCCGTATCCTCCGCATAGCTGCAATGCTTCTATGGTGGTGCGTACGGCTACCTCGCTGGCATGCAGCTTTGCCATAGCTGCTTCCCTGGTGTGCGGCCTGCCCTGGTCGTACAACCAGGCGGCGCGGAATATCATCCACCTGGCGGTTTCGATTTCCATTGCCATACGCGCCAGCTTGAAAGCGTTAGCCTGGAAAGTGGCGACGGCCTGCCCGAACTGCACCCTTTCAGTGCCATAAGCGAGCGCATTGTCATAGGCTGCGCGCGCCAGCCCAAGACTCCTGGCTGCGTGCGATATCCTGCCGCCCATGAGCGACTCTATAACGTAAAGGAATCCCCTGCCTTCCTCACCGATAAGGTTTTCCGCTGGCACCTCGCAATCCTCGAAACTCAGCTCGGCGATCTCGCTCGATTTGGCGCAGAACTTGTGCAGCTTGGAGCGGGTGAAACCCGGCATACCCTTCTCAACTATGAACAGGCTCATGCCGCCTTTGGAACCCTTGCTCTTATCAGTGTAGGCGGCCGTAACCGTGAAATCAGCGATATTGCCGTTAGTGATGAAAATTTTTGTCCCGTTCAAATAGTACTTGCCGTTTTTCCTGGTTGCCGTGGTCTGCAGCGAAGCGGCATCGGACCCGGCATTGGGCTCGGTGAGCCCGAACGAAGCTATCTTCCGTCCCTTGATGGCCGGCACGAGGAATTTCTGCTTCTGCTCCGCTGTACCGTGCTTGTAAATAGCCGCCGTGCCGATGCCTCCCTGCACCATGGTGGCGGCCGCAAATCCCACAGAGTAATAGGCCACCTCTTCAACCGCGATGCACTCACCCACCTTGCCCATACCGGCCGCGCCATATTCAGGGGAATAGCTCAGGCAGAGGTAGCCGAGGTCACCCATCACAGGGAATAATTTAACGGGGAAAGTGGAAGTCTTTTCCGCTTCGTCCACAAGGGGCGCAACTTCCTTCTCCGCGAAATTGTGTATTGCATCCCTGAGCATTTTTTGTTCTTCAGACAGATCGAAGTCCATTTTCTAATCTCCTTTTTATATTAAAAATCAGGGGCAAGGCCTGGAAAAGCAATCATAGCATAATGCCGTGTACAACGAGTGACATTGTAGCATATAATAACCTACAATCAATCAACTGACCTAATATTATATACAGGGAGGAGAAATTTAGTACAGAGACGGGTGCAGAACGGAGGGTCACGGAGGAAGCTAATGGCGATGTAAGAATACCTGATTTTTCCATCCGGTATAAGTTGATTCAAGTATAATAATAACAAGGAGGAAAATATGTCTGCTGAATTTAAGACGATTCTCTATGAGAAAAAGGGTAACGCGGCATGGATCACTCTGAACCGGCCGGAGGTGCTCAATGCGCAAAATGACCTGCTGCGGGCAGAGGTAGTCGAAGCGCTGGAAACGGCCAGGGACGACGACGAAGTATATGTAATCGCCATCACCGGCGCCGGCGAGAGAGCCTTCAGCGCCGGGGCCGATATCAGTGAGTTTCCCAAGAGGTATCCTGCCGATATCATTAAGTGGAAGGGCCGCAAAGGTCCCTATATGGTGATACGGGAAATGCCCAAGCCTGTGATAGCGGCTGTAAACGGCCTGGCATTCGGCGGCGGCTGTGAGATAGTCCTGGCCTGTGATTGTGTGATCGCCGTGGAAGACGCCCAGTTCGGACAGCCGGAGGTACGCGTGGGTGTTATACCGGGAGGCGGCGGCACGCAGATACTGCCGCGGCTTATCGGGGAAAAGAAAGCCAAGGAGCTGATTTTCAGCGGCCGCCCTATTACAGCCGCGGAAGCTTTGCAGATGGGAATGATCAACCAGGTGGTACCGCGGGACAAACTGATCGAGGCTACTGAGAAAATGATCGGGGATTTTCTTAAGAATAGCCCGGTCATATTGAAGCTGGCCAAGTTAGCAGTCAATAAATCGCTGGAAACAACATTGTCCGTGGGCATGGATTGCGAGCGCGATTTCTTCGCACTCTGCTTCGGCACCGAGGATCAGAAAGAGGGCGCCAGGGCCTTCCTCGAGAAAAGAAAACCCAGCTACAAGGGTAAATAGACGCAGGCTATTTTAATATGTCATTGCGAGCCTCGAAGGGGCATGGCAATCTTATTGAATTGAACCGAG
>JAPLHI010000090.1 GCA_026389695.1 Chloroflexota bacterium | reverse complement strand
AACGGAGCAGGAAAAACCACAACTCTGCGAACAATCTCAGGCCTGAAGACTCCGAGTGCAGGGGAGATCCGGTTCTACGGAAAGAGGATTAGCGGGTTGAAGGCGCATGAAATAGTCAAACTGGGCATATCCCACGTTCCGGAGGGCAGGAGAATTCTGGCCCCTCTGTCTGTAATGGAAAATCTGGAGATCGGGGCTTATTTGAGGAAGAGTAAAAAGGAGGCGGCCGCAGGTTTTCAAAATATCTATGACCACTTCCCGATTTTAAAAGAACGCAGGAATCAGATTGCCGGCAGCCTGAGCGGCGGAGAGCAGCAGATGCTGGCAATTGCCCGCGCATTGCTGAACCAGCCCAAACTGATGATGATGGATGAGCCAAGTATGGGACTTTCGCCGCTGGTTGTTGAGCAGGTAGGGCTGATTATTAAGGAGATTAACAACCGTGGTATTAGTATTATCCTGGTGGAGCAAAACGCCCGCATGGCGCTCAATCTGGCCAGGCGTGCTTATGTGCTCGAAGCGGGTAGGTGCGTGCTTGAGGGAGAGGCGGGCGCAATGGTTAACGACGAACGGATTAAGCATGCGTATCTTGGTGGTTAATTGTTTAGTCACCGCTGATAAGACTGGAAGTTATTGCGGCGATGAATAAAAAACCCGCCTATATAGGCGGGTTTTTTATCGATCTAACAATATCAGTAAAGAATTCTACTCCCAGTCTCTTTTCGGCTTCTTCTTCTTCTTGGTAGCTCTGTTCAGAACCATTAATGCAACCAGCAGGACGACTACTCCGACTGCGATATAAAGCAACATCGTTGAAGTAATAAATCCTACTTTGACCATAGTTGCCGGTGTCCAGTCGCTGGCATTGCCTGCGCCATCGGTGGCATTTACGTGCCAGTAGTATTCTCCGAGAGGCAGCGCTTCAGCCTCGGTTAACGTGTATTTTGAATCGGTTAATTTAGCATGGCTGACTAATTTCTTGACGAAATTTGACTGATCACTTACTTCGATAGAATATAAGACACCGCTGGGATCAGAGACATCTGACCAGTCGAAGGTTACCTTGGTATCACCCATGAAACCGACAGTAGCGCCGTCTTTGGGTGATGAAATAGCAGGTACTTCAGGTGCTGTCGTCTCCATATTGAAAGTTGTTGAGGCAGTTATATTCTTGGCGTCTGTGGCTGTGATTGCAATAGCTCCACTCTTGCCGCCGGGAGCCGGGAAGCTGGCAGAAAATTCACCATATTCGGTGGTTGTTCCGCTGGCTACAGAAGTAATATCAAAGGATAAACTGAAATCCTTATTGGAGCTGAAACCGTTGCCGGTAACCCTGATCTGGTCTTTAACATTACCGCTCTTAGGGACGCTTATCACCTGAGATTGGGTGTTGAATGTTGAAGGAGTTATTGCGGAAACCGGTGTGATTTTACCTAGCGCCGTTATAATATGAGGGCCATTAATACAGGGAGGTATCTTAAGTGATGTTGACCAGAAACCTGAATCATCGGCATTGATACCGCGTTCAATAGTTTTTCCGTCTAATGTCACTTCAATACCTGTCTCGTTATTGGCATAGCCGCTGCCGGTGACCTTGATTGTATCTTCCACATACCCTGTATTGGGGCTGATATTCACGGCCGGGGCTACTGTGAATACTATATCACCGATGTCTGTGGCAGAAGTGATATTGCCTAAGGCGTTAACTATATGGGTGCCCCTGGTAGAACTCGGGATAGCAAATGAAGTGGACCAGGAACCGCTGACTTCTGCAATTATGCCGGATCTGACTTCTTTTCCGGAATATGTAACCTTAATACCCGACTCAGCATTAGCAAACCCAGTGGCCGTCATCGTTACCAGCGCGCCTACACCACCTGCAACAGGATCCATTTTGACGGTAGGACTGACGGCGAAATTCTTGTCTGCAACATCGGACGCTTTGGTGATATCACCTGATGCGTCAATGGGATGGCTACCTCTGGTTGACGGTGTCACAAAGAAGCTGGTATTCCATGAGCCATTTTCACCTGCTGTGAGGCTTGACTTTACAATAACTCCTTCGTAAGTTACTGCCACGTTCTTTTCGCTGACACCGAAGCCTCGGCCTACTACGGTGACAGCCGTTTCCACAGCTCCGGAGTTAGGGCTGATAGTTATATTGGGCACTACAGCAAATGTCCCGCTAAATATTTGGGTATCCGGCGGACTCTCTACAATTACCCTGTGTTCACCGCCATATGACTCGGGCACAATGTAGAAGGCTGCTCTTGTAGTACCTATAATACCCTGCTTTATAGCCACACCATCCCATTTAATTTTAAAAGAGGCACCTTCAGTCAGATCAGAAATAGTAACTTCAAGTCCAACCATACCCTGAGTCGGGCTCATCCCCACCACCGCATGTACATTTCCTGAGGGCACCAAGCTGAGAAAAATGGCAAAAAGTGTGACGGCTGCCAGCACCTTAATTATCATATTTGTACCTCCTTATATAAATAATATCTAAAATGCAAAATAATTAACAGGTGGTAGACGTAAGGCGGATGTGCACTTCGCGTTTCAAATTCAACTGAACTCATTTACGATGCGCCGGATTTCTTTCTTCAAAACTCTTCCGATACTGGTCCTGGGCAGTGATTCCATAAAAAATATTTTTTTGGGTAAGACAAAATGGTGCATATGCTGACCCAGGTAATGAAGTATCTCCTCCTCCGTAAGGTTACACCCCGGTTTCAATACAATAGACGCGGCAATTTCTTCCCCGTACTTTTCATCATCTATAGCAAAAACAGAATTTTCCAGAATAGCAGGATGCTTGGACAGCCAACCTTCGGCAATGGCGGGATCTATATTCTCGCCGCCCTTGATAATAATATCTTTTTTGCGTCCTGTTACATACAGTTCGCCGTCTTCATCAAACCTGCCTATATCGCCGGTATAAAACCACCCGTTTTTAAGTACTTCCGCAGTTTCTCTGGGTTTATTCATGTATCCTTTCATTACCATTGGTCCTTTGCAGATGATCTCCCCCTCCTGGCCCCGGGTAACTTCTTGCCCTTCATCATTAATAATTTTAACAGCAAAGCCGGGAATCGGGAACCCCGTGCTTCCCGGTTTGCGCGGCCAGTCTTTTCGTTGCAGAGATATGGTACCTCCCACCTCAGTACATCCGTAACTTTGTGTGATCTCGATTACAAAAGTGTTTTGAACTTTATGCAACGTCTCAAGCGATAAATATGATCCGGAAGACATGAGGAAATCAAGGGAGGACAAGTCATCTTTTCCGGGGTCCCACACCATTAGCATGAAATTTAGCATTGTAGGGACAACGGGAAGCACTTTTACCCTGAATTTTCTTACAACATCAAGGACTTTACGGGGGTCGAACGGCGGCATGAGGATATTTACGATACCTGCCACATATCCTTCGAAACAGGCGAGAAGTCCATAGATGTGATTCATAGGGATGGTGGTAACTAAAGCTTCGCCTTTATCTGTCCCCCAAACAGAGACGCCGGATCTTATTTGAGAATACATATTGAAATGTGTAAGCATGACGCCCCTGGGATGACCTGTCGTGCCTGGCGCATACATGATCAGAGCGAGGTCGTCTTTGCTGACTTCCAGAATATTTCCCCTTTCATCACTGACTTTTTGGAGATCATCGTAAGGAACGACGTCTGTCGAAGCTGTCTTGCCAATACATATGATTTTTTCGATAGTATTCAGCCCGCTGGCAGCTTCCCGAACTTTATCCAGCAGCTTGTCTTCAGTGAAAACTATTTTGCATTTGGAATCTTCGAGAATATAGCGTATCTCAGGGGGAGTAAGCATGAATATTATGGGCATGTAGACAGCGCCAATCCTCGTTATTGCGTTAGCTATTTCGTGAATCTCGGGGATATTGCTGAGAACGGAGGCCACTATATCGCCTTTTTTAATGCCACGAGTTTTAAGACCGGTAGCAAGCGCCCGGGCACGTTCAAGTATCTGTTTGTTAGTTAGAGAGCATTCCCTTTCATGACCCAGGTAGATGAGATGTTTATATTCGCCGTATTGCCAGACATTAGTGTCGAGAAATTGTCCTATATTAATGCTCATGTCCTGTCATCCACGAAACATCAATATTTTAACCTTGGCAAATCCGGGGAATTTCAAGCTGTTTTAAAGCGGCGGGTAAGGGCCGCAGTCTCTTTATATGATTGGATTTGTTTTTGCAGTTCCTCCGTAGTCCACCCCAACAGTCGTTTCATCTCCTGCCCGACATTATCCACCGCATCCAGGCCAAGGTCGGATCTGAAGCCCAGCATGCCCCGCCGCAGCATAAAATCATTTATGGTAAAGACGCTTTCATTCTGAACTGCGTACCATATCTGTGCAATTATATCGGGGCCGCCGGAGCTAATCGGTTGCTTGCCATTTGTATTTCCTTTTAATAGGTTGATGACCTCCCTGTAACGGGAGCCATAAATCGACACCAGGTGCTGAACGGTATTTATTGGCAATGCGCTATCAGTGGAAAATTGACTGATTTCATCCTGGCCGATAGCCGGTGCCCCGGGAAGCGGTTTCTCACCGGTTATGCAACGGGCCTTGTTCCCCAGTTTGCGGCACACCATATCGGTAGCATCTTTGGCAACTTCGCGGTAGGCAGTAATTTTACCACCCAGAACAGTTACAAAACCGTCTAACCCATCCAGTTTACTGTGGTCTATTAATTCATGGCTTCGCGATGTATCCGAAGCGCTTTTACCGGGTTTGAGCGCGAGAGAGCGCAAACCCGCTGTCGTATAGTAGACATCATCTATGGTTACTTTAGGATATGCTATATGCAGCCCATCGAGCAGATAATTGACGTCCTCGTTTGTAGCATAAACCGCATCAAGGTTTTCTTTATAGTCAGTATCCGTGGTACCGACCAGGGAATATCCTTCCCATGGGATGACAAAGAAAAGGCGGCTGTCCCGTGGTGAGAATAGGACGAGAGCGTTACGGGAAACCTGCGGAATCACAAGGTGTACACCTTTGGTCCTCCGTAAATAAGGTGGTTTATGGTCAAAAACCATGTTCTTGATAAGGTCTACCCAGTGGCCGGCAGCATTCACTACTAATTTACCCTTTACCTGGAGTATCTCACTCGTTATCTCGTCTTTCACTTCCACGCCGCAGATACGGTTCCCATCTCTTAAGAGCCCAATTACACGTGCATGATTAATAACTGATGCTCCGTTCTCGGAAGCGGAAAGTGCCGTTTCAAAATTCAGCCGCTCGGGAAATGCAACCTGGCAATCGTAATACTCATATGAACCCTGCAGGCCTTTTACTTCCAGTCCGGGTTCCTCTGTCAGTGTCTTACCTTTGGATAAAAATCTGTGTGAGGGTAGTGTTTTATCAAAGGATATAATGTCATATAGCATCGTACCAAAAAACATGGCTACATTGAGATAGATATTGGGCACAGGTATCAGGAATGCAAGCGGACGTACCAGGTTGGGAGCGATACGGAGCAACACTTCTCTTTCACTGAGGTCCTGCCTGACCAGCTTGAATTCAAGCTGGCGTAGATAGCGCAGGCCGCCGTGGATCAACCTGGTTGAGCGTGAGGTTGTACCATAGGCAAAATCCTCTTTTTCAAGCAACAGCGTATCCAGACCGCGTAGCGTAGTATCACGGGCTACTCCCGCCCCAACAATACCACCACCGATTATGATAACATCAAAGGTTTTACCTGCAATTGCTTTAAAATCACGTTTCATGACCGATAACTTCCTAACTTGATATCCAGCCCTGTGATCGGCTCACGGCACGCTTCCAGGATGAATATAGCTTTTCACGCTGATCCCGAGACATCTGAGGTTCGTATGTGGTTGCAGCATGCCATTTCTTAGCTATCTCAGCTATATTTTTCCATAAGCCTACGGCCAGACCTGATAAGTAAGCTGTGCCAAGGGCAGTAGTCTCTGCGATAGCTGCTGGCTGGATACGGATGCCCAGGATGTCGGCCTGAAACTGCATGAGCAGTGAATTGGCTGTTCCCCCTCCGTCAACGCGAAGAATCGGGATCTTGATATTTGCATCTGATTCCATAGCTTCCACAACATCCCTGACCTGATATGCGATGGCCTCAAGCGTAGCCCTGGCAAGGTGCCCTTTGGTAGTACCTCGAGTTAATCCGATAATAGTACCGCGAGCGTACATGTCCCAGTACGGGGCGCCGAGTCCAACGAACGCCGGCACGAAGTAAATATCCCCGTTATCAGGAACTGAACGGGCAAGCGATTCAATTTCCGATGCGCTTTTAATAATATTGAGACCGTCGCGAAGCCACTGTACGGCAGCGCCGGTGATGAAAACGCTTCCTTCCAGAGCGTAAGTGACTTTGCCATCCAATCCCCATGCCAGGCTGGTAAGCAAGCCCTTCTTGGAAATAATCGGCTTATCGCCACTATTGAGGAGAATAAAAGAACCGGTTCCATAAGTCGTTTTTGCCATTCCGGGTTCACAACATACCTGGCCGAAGAGCGCAGCTTGCTGATCACCGGCAATTGAACTCAGCGGAATTATAGCTCCATTAAATAAATCAGGCGTTGTCTCGCCATAAATGTAGCTCGATGGAATGACCCTGGGAAGTATAGAAGCCGGAATATTCAGCGCGGCCAAAATGTCTTGATCCCATTGGAGTGTATGAATGTTGAAAAGCATGGTGCGTGAGGCATTACTGTAATCGGTGACGTGAGCCTTACCCCCACTGAGGTTCCAGGCAAGCCAGGTGTCGACTGTACCAAAAAGCAGGTCACCCTCTTCAGCGCGACGTTGCCCGTCGGAGATATGATCGAGTATCCACCTGATCTTAGTGGCGGAAAAATAGGCATCCGGGATCAAACCTGTTTTTTCGCGGATGGAAGCAGCCAATCCCCTCTTTTTAAGGTCTTCCACAAGTTCAGCTGTACGGCGGCATTGCCAGACTATGGCGTTGCTTACAGGTTTGCCGGTCTTCCTGTCCCAGATAATAGTTGTCTCTCGCTGGTTGGTGATACCAAGACCTGCGACCTGGGAGGGTTCGATTTTAGCTTTTTGTATAGCTTGCCGGGCTACTTGAAGAGAAGTCTGCCAGATTTCCATGGGATCATGCTCAACCCAACCCGGTTTGGGGTAAATTTGTCTGGTTTCCGTATCTGCATCGGCAACAAGATTTCCTTCGGAATCAAAGATGATAGCTGCGCTGCCTGTAGTACCCTGATCGATAGAGAGAATATATCTTGCATCTGCCATATTTTTTACCTTCTATCTACAATGTGTGCCCATTGTATCACGTACAAAAAGGGCTTACTACTGTTTTCCGAACTTAACACCAACAAATCTGTTATTTGCTTCAGATATTCTTGCCCTTTATTGAAAAGAAAGTTCTTCGATGGAACCCGAGATGAAATCCAGCATAAGCAGCCTTTTATGGATAGGTTCTCCAATGCCTGTAAGGATTTTAATAGCCTCCTGCACTTGCCACGCAGCGATTACCGCAGGAGTTGCCGCAGGACTTCCTGTGATAGATTCCAGACCATAGTTGTTTTCAACGCCAGTGGGGCCATAGACGTTGAAAAGTCCTTTGTCACCGGGAAGGATCGACGTAATCTGCCCGCTCAATCCGGCGATAGCACCGTGAACAAAGGGAATTCCCAACTTCATGCATGCCTTAGCTACGACCTGGCGTGTTTGAAGGGTATCCAGCGCGTCCAGAACTATGTTTGCCTTTTC
>JAPLHI010000164.1 GCA_026389695.1 Chloroflexota bacterium | reverse complement strand
TTTACTTATTATAGAAAATGTTATAATATAAATTAGTCCCTTCGGGAACTTTCCGGGTGCATCCCCGCTTTTGTAAGCTCTCAGGCAGCCAGCCGGATGGCTGATTTTTGATAACTTCTCTTGCTGGTTAATTGCCGATCATACCGATTATCTCAAAACATATTCCACGAATTGTCATTTGAAAGAATTGAAGATTTTATTTTTAGAATTCCTTTTACCGATGTCTTGTTCCAGAACTTTTCTGATGATTTAATGCGTATATTAAATTGTTTTATCAGTGATTCCACATGGCAGCTCGATATGGGCAGTCCATTTGTTCGGTATGTGGGGTAATCCATTTTAGAGATATTATGTTGGAAATAGTTGGCTATAGAAGTCAGTGTATCAATCTTGTCTACGGTTTCTTTCAATTTATTCTTTTTACTGCTCTTCAATTCATCGGTAGCTTTATGCAATCTGCGTACAACAGTTAATGATTTGCCCTGCCAAAGAAGCGTAATAAAATCGATATATTTTGCCCAGCATTGATCTTCAGTGGCAGTGATTAATTTGGCGCCTTCATAGGCGTATTCAACTGCATGGACAAAGTCAAGAATAGGCGTCCATTGTTCAGCTCTAAAATTATCTTCAAAAATAGTCCACAGTTTTCTATCGCCATCGCCCAGATAGGCTTTGCGCTCCAACGTATGCAAATTACACACATGCACTTTATTGTATACAGCTAAGCCGAATGATTCTGCATGATCAATATCAGCAATAACGAGCTTCTTAAGAACGGTTGGTGCATATGACGCATCTCGCTTATTGGATTCCTTCTGAGGCACACTGTCTGATTGCGGATGATCAGAATCAATAACTTCCAAAGCAGAGACGGGTGTTTGAGTTTTTCGGGTTCCTTTTATGCCCTCAACAATACACTGTACTGATGTTTTGTTTTTAAATATCGTGGGAAGATCGGGATGCGGGTCAGCGGTATGCTTGCATGATTCCAACACTTGCAAACAGCCTACTTTGGTTTCTACCCAGGAGGGATTATGCACCCCGGCGCCGGCATCTTCTTGGCGCAATTGTGTTCTGCCGCCGTCAACCGAAATAGCCGCAACGCGTATAGTGGCAGGGTCTTGTTTCGGCATGTCATCAAAGAAATTGTCGTTTTGATAGTTCACCTGTCCGAATTCCCTGCCGATGGTTACCATGAGCCGTTGTATGTGCGATGTTGAGATGGGAAATTCTGCTAACGTGGTAAGGTTTTGCTGGGCATACTCAAACGAGCTTGATGTATGAGCACCCGCATAGATAATTTTACGCAGGATGTCAGGGCTGTAGTTTTCTTTGAAAAGTTGCAGCTTTTTGCGGTGAGGGAAAAAAAACTTTCCGGCAGCAGTGACAATAATACCCATGTTCTTCTACTTCAACAATTCCCTGTTTTGTTTTTATCTCGCGACTAAATATTTTAATGTGGCCGTCATTGTCTCTGCAGAGTTTTGCACATGCTCCACAGTGACAAACCGTTGTCTCATCAGGCTCTTTACTGACACCGTCAGGATCAAATTCTATGTGTTTCTCTAAAATCTTACAGGCTTTTTCTTTGAGCTTGGTATCAATCAACTTCTCGCGCTGATCAAAGGTCAAATCAAACTTTTCTTTACTGAACAGCTCGTATAAGTCCTCCCGTTCCGCTTCAACAATCTCATCAATGGCTTTTTTTACTTCTGGATCCACGTCCGTCTTGCTCATAGCCAGCCTCCCTCCTATAAGATGGTACTTCGTGTACGAGATATTGTTCAATAGCATTGAATGCTTCGATTAAGGCTTTAAATACCTGCACCGCTTGTGCGCGGTTACGCCGGAACAATTGATAATTTTTCACCTGCCTTTCTATGCGCATAATATCGATAAGGGGATATTTGGTTAATGGTATGAGCCTGGTTTTACCTTGATGGCTTAAAGATATAACCTTTGACTGATGCAATGCTCCGCGAACGCATCGACAATGCGAATTTCCGCATTTTTTCTTTTGTATACACACGGTACCTTTAATTAAATCCTTCGCTTTGATTATTCGGTCTACGTGGTAGGATAGTTCCCCTGACAACTGTCTGATTCGTTGTTTAATGGTGCTGATGGCATGGGTGGCGCTTTTCATATGTAAGCTATTATATATAATAGCTCACATATTTGCAACTGGGGGTTTACAAATGC
>JAPLHI010000060.1 GCA_026389695.1 Chloroflexota bacterium | reverse complement strand
TGTAAATCCGGACGCGTTAATGCCACAACAACCTGAAAATGATAAGGTTTACGCGATGATCGCGATGGATTACAAAAAGATTGTAAATCCGGACGCGTTCATGTCGAAACACATTGACATGGAATCAGTTACAAAGGCTCGACCGATGTTTGTACGGTTATTGTAAATCCGGACGCGATTGACCCGCCAGAGGCGATGGAATACCTTTGGCAAAAAATCGCACCCATGGATCCCATCATGGTCAAAACCCAGGAAATCCGGGAATGGTCGAACGAGTTTCGGCTGATTCAACCCGAGGCCGTAAGAAGCATGGAGTTGTCGATGCGATCCACCGGACAACTTCAGCTTCTTATATTACTGAAGAACGATGATGGGTATCACATTATCGATGGGATCAAGCGATATCGCTCGGCGCTGGAAATTGGGCTGGAAAAGTTACAATCGTTGGTTTTCGAGGTGGATGTAGTCATGGCTAAGGCTATGATCCTTCATTACAACCGGCATAGCAGCAGTTTAAGCATGTACGAACAAGGATTGATTGTCAGGAGTTTGGTTCATGATCACGGGATGAGCCAGAAAGAAGTAGCCAGAGTCCTCAGACAGAGCCATAGCTGGGTATGCCGCAGGTTAAGCCTGATCGAACGATTGTTACCCGAGGTTCAGGATGCTCTGCGCATGGGCAGTATTACAGTGAGCCATGGCAGGGAACTGGTTAAATTGCCATGCGGCAATCAGGGACACGCCCTGGCGGTGGTGATCAGCGAGGGGTTAACTTCCCGGGAGTGTGCCATCATGGTGGAGAAGCTGTTAAAAGCAAGTGGAAGCGAGGATGCCAGTTATATATACAACCACAGCCGTGAAGTGATCCAACAGGCCTTGCGGGGTGACAAATTGCATGACGGGAGGTTATCCGATCACGGGAACCGGTTGTTAAAGGCCAGGGAATTACTTCGTTTACAGGTGAACATTTTAGGCGGGGTCTTGCAGAGTGAACACACAGCGCAGCTCCCCCCTGAGCAAAAGGCTATGGTACTTCCGCCCCTGGATGAATTAGTGGCGCCCATGAGCCGGTTAACAGAAATCATTCACAAAACATTGCAATCGTATGAAAGATGAAGCGTTTGAAAACAGCGTAATCTATCAGTACAACCAGGGCTGGTCGATCCGTCGTCTGGCCCGGGAATACCATTGTGGCCGGAATCGGATCATCCGGATACTGGGTGAGAATGAGCGCCGGCGGTCGCAGGGGGTGAATCCCCCGGAATCACGGCGTGTTTACCCTTCCAAACTAGATCCATACAAGGAGTATATCCAGGATACCTTGCAGAAGTTTGGAAATATCACTGCTGAGAGAATCTATGAACAGATCCTGGAGCAGGGTTATACCGGGAAGATCAGCATTGTGGAGGTCTATGTGAGAAAGATACGAATAACCAAAAGCAAGCAGGCGATACGCTGTGTGGAGACTGCTCCCGGACAGAGGGCTGCACATGACTGGAGCGAATACATGATCGGATTTACTTCATCCGAAGGCAGGGAGCATAAGGTGATCTTCTTCAGTTACATTTTGGGTTACTGTCGTAGGCAGTATATCGAAGTGGTGGAAGATAAGACTCAGCGGACCCTGTTTGAATGCCTGGTTCATGCCTTCATGTATTTTGACGGGGTGGCCCGCGAGATCAAGAGTGATAACCAGAAAGTATGCGTGGACCGATGGGAATGTTCCCAGCCCATCTTTAACCGTCATTACCTTGGTTTTGCCTCGCATTATGGCTTTCGTCCTCTGGCGATCCATCCCCGCCGGCCGGTGGAGAATCTAAAAGTGGAACGGCCATTTTATTACCTGGAAACGAATTTTTTGAATGGCCGTCGCTTTTTCGATAAGAATGACCTGAAAGAGCAATTAAGAAGCTGGTTAACCCAGGTTAACGATGTGCGAGTGCACCGTACCACCCGTCGAAGGCCCATCGACATGTTCCTTGAAGAGATCCCTTGTTTGTTGCCCCTGCCCGCGGCCCATTACGATACCTCGCTGATTGTCTACCGGGTGGTTAACCAGGAATCCTGCGTACACTACCAGGGATATTACTATTATGTCCCGGGGGATTACCTGTTCAAAAGCTGTCCCCTGAGAATCACCAGCGATCAGGTGATCATTTACTCCCACGATTTTAAGCTCCTCATCTCCCATCCCCTGGCCATGAAAGGGAACACGGGCCAGTATATTGGTCTGCCGCCCACCCATACCCATGCCAGGGTACTCAAGATATCGGAGGTTAAACAACGCTTATCCGCCATGGGAGCCATCATGGAAAAGTATACCGAAAAGCTGATGTTGCAGAAAAAGGATCCCACCTCGGCTCTCAACGGATTGTTGGCCTTAAAGGTTCATTACTTTACCGAAGACATCCTCAAGGCCGTCCAGCGGGCCATGGACCATGGGGTCTATGACATTAAAACCATAGAACGCTTTCTGGGGACCCATGCCCAGGGTCGGGATGCTATAAAAACATTGTTTGATCAATCCCCTGCCGATGAAGACTACACCTGACACGATCGTCCAGATGAGCGAATACCTGGGATTAAAGAACCTCTCCCAGAAGCATACAGAGTATATCCGGCAGGCCCATGAAAAGCAACTGGGCTTACGGGAGTTTTTGGAGATGGTCTTGCGTGAAGAGGCCATACGTAAACGAGAATGCGCTATCCGCTATCGCATCAAAGAAAGCCGTCTGCCCCGTCCATACAAGCTGCTGAGCGACTTTGATTTTGGGTTTCAGCCCAAATTACGCAAATCCCTGGTGATGGATCTGGCCACCATGGAGTTTATCAAACACCAGGAATCGCTCTTATGGATTGGTGATTGCGGGACAGGAAAATCACACATCGCGCAGGCGCTGGGCTTGATCGCCTGTGAACAGGGATACAAGGTGTTGTATACCACCTGTGCCGCCCTTATCAATGATTTGAACAACGGGGTGTTTGAGAAAAATCTGCCCAAACGTCTGCGCCGGTACGTCAACCCCGATCTGCTCATCATTGATGAAATGGATCATGACCGGCTGGAACTCCAGGTAACCAAAGAAGCCCATCTGCTCTTCAAGGTGGTGGATGAGCGCTACCAACTGAACCGTTCGCTAATTTTTACAACAAACGTGGAAGAAAATGCCTGGGCCGAATACCTGGGTGATCCTGTCTCCACCCGCGCAATCCTGGATCGTATCTTTCATCATGCCGTAAAAATCGAAATCCATGGCCCCAGCTATCGTTAGCACCAAGGTATGGAACTTCAGAAGAAATATGAAAAACACAAGTGAGCACCCACGTCCATCACTTATCCTATCATCGCCAACCCCGATGAAAAACAAGACCAGGCTGTCACTCGTGACGGCCTTTTCTTTTGGTAAACATCGTAAACACCTGATTAGCGATCAACTCAATCCCTTCAAAAGGTATACCATCATGGTTTTTTTACTACGCTTTACATGTCAAAATGAAACATCGAAAAGCTCCCTGACACCTACCAGAACGACCCATCTGATAACCATGCAGTGGTAGCCATCGCCCAAGGGTGGTATCATTTTGTACCGTTTACTGGTATCAGTTTATATCAGGGTCAAAATGAAGTGGCCGATGTGCTGAAAAGGCATTGGCTGCAAGTGAAATATCACGCTCATATCAATGCATGGCAGTTGCGCACGTTGGGAGCCATCATACGCTGTCGCACGGCGGATATGGGTGGGCATGTTGATAAGTGTTTAACCTGCGGGACAATCCGGATAAGTTACAACAGTTGCCGTAACCGTCATTGTCCGAAATGCCAGGGCAAGAACCGGGAGGAATGGATACAAAACAGGGAAAGCGAACTACTTCCTGTTCCTTATTTTCATGTGGTATTCACACTTCCCGATCTGCTTAATCCATTGGCGATGAACCATCCGAAAGAGGTATATGATGCCTTGTTTGAAACGGCCTGGCAAACGATAAAGATTTTTGGTTTTGACCCGAAATATCTGGGCGGTGCAACAGGCATGATATGTATACTGCACACATGGGGGCAAACCATGACACTTCATCCGCACCTGCATTGTATTGTACCGGGAGGCGGATTAAGCAAGTCCGGTCAGTGGAAAACAGCCCTGAGCAAAGGGAAATATCTATTTCCTGTAAAAGCCATGAGTAAGGTTTTCAGGGCAAAATACATGGAAGGGCTAAAGCGAAGAATTGGGAAGATAGACAAGACATTGGTAAACGACCTATTTCGGAAAGAGTGGGTGGTTTATGCCAAGCGACCGTTTTGCAATCCACAGGCAGTTATAGAATACATTGGGCGCTACACCCACAAGATAGCCATCAGCAACCACCGGATTACAGCTATTGACAACGACACGGTAACTTTTACCTATAAGGACTACCGTAAAGGAGCACAAAAGCAGGAGATGACGCTGCAAGGCATAGAGTTTATCCGTCGGTTTGCCATGCACATCTTGCCACGCGGATTTGTAAGGATACGTCATTATGGCATACTGAGTAGCACCAGTAAAGGGGTAACGATCCCGATCATAAAAAAGCAAATACCTGTTCAGTATCACCATTGCCCTGAAGCAAGAAGTTTGAGCGCTTATAACCCGAAGATGTGCCCATGCTGCAAAAAGGAAACGATGGTAACCATTGAAACGATACCCAAACGTGGGCCACCGCTTTACAGACAACAGTTTCCCCGTGTAGCCAATCAATCTTCAAATTTTTGAACCTGACTTAATAGCGGGCAGATACTACTATGAATATGACAGAAGATAGGGTATTGAGAATGTATTAGAATAAATCTGAGAAATATCCCGAAGCCCCAAAAATAGCTCAGAACTTAACCGGAAATCCGTTCCATCCATCAAATAGGCAATCAGTCTTAACTCCAAAATCCAAAGAAACTAAACGCAATCCCCATAGAATCGGTGATAACTACCTTCGGTTCCGTGCAACAGGGCGTTCATTGTTCGTCCTACGGACGCAACGAACGCTTAGTTGTTGTAAAGTAGTCTTTTTCTTTAAATATACAGATATGCGTCAAGTAAACTTGTCAATTTGAGAAAGTAATAATAGATTTACTTTGACTTACCGGTACTTAAGGCAAATTTATTATTTTTACTCTCGGTAATGGTATATTATTTAAAAGGGTATATAAAGATAAAAAATTGAAAATTAGCATTATAACACCGTCTTTAAATTCAGCTAAATATCTTCAAACAGCAATCAACAGTGTGCTATTGCAGGATTATGAGAATATAGAACATATTGTTGTCGATGGAGCATCGACTGACGGGACAGTTGCTGTATTGAGAAGATATCCGCACCTGAAATGGATTTCGGAACCTGACAATGGGCAAACGCATGCAATGAACAAAGGATATAAGCTGGCGGCAGGGGATATTGTGGTTTATTTGAATGCAGATGATTATTTTTTGCCTGGTGCTTTCAAGGCTGTTGTTCCTTATTTTGAAAAGGGCGAAAAATTTGTTGTCGGAAAAATTCGGGTTGAAAAAGATGTCGGCGAATCATTTATCAATGATCCGCGGATACAGCATGAAGATATACTCCGGCATTGGGAAGATAATGCCTATTGTTATAATCCGGTAGGTTACTTTTACCGCAAAGAGGTGATTGAAGCAGTCAACGGTTTCAATGAAAATAATCCGATGCAAGACCTGGAGTTCCTGTTGGCTGCTTCGCGGTTATATCGCTTTACTAAAATCGACCGGATACTTGGCGTCTACCGTGATTATCAAGGAACAATAACGGCTGTCAGTCAGAAAAAGAAAGATTATTGGACACGGAAAAACTTTGGATTTATTCAAAAGTTTCTTGATGACATGCCTGCTGATTTTCGCGAGCAATATGAAACAGACAGAGAAGAAGGCTACCGAAAAAAGATGGAATTTCAAAAGTGGAAAAAATACAGTGAAGCTTGCGGAAAAAAGAGTATAACCATGTTTTATCATGGCTGTGTTTTATTTTTGAGTATGCCTGAGAAAAAAAAATGGTTGCTGAAGAAAATCAGATTATGAACATCTCCGAATCGTAGGGAATGTGATTGTCGGACATGTTTATCTATTAATCCTATTTAAAATAAATCTCTATCTTTACCCAGCTTTACATTACCTTAAATGGGATTACCGCAAGGATGGCTATAATGATAAAACCATTCACCAACCTTCGCATTATGTCCAGGTTTTTGAAAGTAGAAAAATACTTCGTATTAATCTTCGCTAAAAAAAATGAAGATCATAGTTTTCAATAAAGTGATTCCTCGTCCGGATATGAGTTCCGGAGAGCGAAGGTTTATAGGAATTCTTGAAATATTGGCTAAAATCATGAAGTTGATCTATGTATTACAAGCTATAGTAAACATTTCTTCAATCCGGAATATCAACAATACATACTTTCACTTAAATCCAAAGGGATAAATGTCCTGCCTGTTGAAGCCGGTAGTGTCCGTAAATCATTGTCACGCCAAAAATATGATCTGGCCTTTTTTGAGTTTTATTGGCTTGCTGAAAAATATTTACCATATTTCTGGCATTATCAACCTGATGCAGTCGCGATGGTCGATTCTGTGGATGTGCATTTTGCCCGGGAACTATCACAGGCAAGTTTAGGATTAATCACCTGGAAAAAAGCAGGAAGGACGAAGAAAAGGGAAATTCGTGTTTACCGGAATACCGATGTTGTGATTGCTGTGAGTGAGGAAGATGTGGCGTTAATTAAAAAAGAGTTTGAAAATGGTAATATCCTGCTCATACCAAATATTGTTCCTTCAGTGAAACGAACGGAAATCCATCGTGAATCCATCATTATCTTTATTGGCTCTTATGCATGGCCTCCAAATGTTGATGCGATTAGATGGTTTACAGAAAAAATTTGGCCAACCGTGTATTCAAGAAGAAATGACGCCCGGATGCAAATTATTGGCAGCTCAGCCCCACCTGAGATAGAAGCTTTAAAAGGAGTTCCCGGTGTGGAAGTACTGGGTTACGTGCCCGATACAACATGCTACCTTGAGCAAGCGGCAATTTCCATTGCACCTCTGAGATTTGGAGGAGGAATGAAAGGTAAGGTCAACGAAGCGTTGGCTCATGGAATTCCCGTCATAACAACATCTATCGGAGCGCAGGGATTTCATTCAAAGAATGGAGTTGAAATGATCA
>JAPLHI010000071.1 GCA_026389695.1 Chloroflexota bacterium | reverse complement strand
AGCATGAACCCCCTCGGATTCTGCTATAGCACGGAACAGTCCGGCTAACTGAGGATAACCGTCCTGCTCTGCCTTGATGGCAAAGGCCAGATCCCTGACCTGCGCCTTGGACTCGGCCGCGAAGCCCTCCTGCAGGTGCTTCAGAGTTTTGCTTCCTTTAACTTTGGGAGCTTCATACTGTATTATCTTTCCAGCATCCGCTCCACATATAGCACAATGCTCCGGTTTCGTTTCAGTGACTTCAAGATGACGGCAGTTAGTGCACATCCACATAACTATTTTCACCTCCGAAATTGAGAAGAGTTTGCGCAATTAATAAGGCATATCGAGTCTGCCTATAAGTATCTCAAATCACTATTTTACGATCATATTGATACTTTAATAGTATTTATTAAAAGCAACTTTTGTTCGCATGACATCCAATTGTTTTGACCGGTTATTAACAGCCTATGAGCTATTTACTAATTCTTTGGGTTGCCAAGCATTCTAATGATGTACCTGGCTAAACTATCGGTTATTTCTCGATGTCGTGGCACAGGTTGGGATACCCCAGTATTTTGATTTTCATACCAGTCATGTCTTGCACCGTGACGAATTAAAACACACCCCATTTTCTTTAGTTGCTTGATAAGTTCTACTCTTTTCAATGAACCACCAATTCACCGTATTTACGCACATTAGGAATCTCCCCGGAATTAAGATCAGCGTAAATTTCTCTCAGGTTCTCTTTAAGCTCGTCTAAAGTCGTTCCCTGTGTACGGTAATCGGGATACTCCTCCAGCCATCCTACCCACATAGCATCTTCCTGGTAATAAACAAACTTCTTTGTTTCCAATTATTTTCCCCCTTGCTTGAGTCTGCAGCATCAAGCCAGTGACATATATGTTAATTTATGCATAAGCATTACCATCGATATTATAGCAAATGACGTGATCCGGGCGCAGGGGTATATGTACGACCACCCAACCGCCATGTCCTAAAAATGATTATTAGCAAATTATTAGCAATACTTAGTTATGTAAACTATTAAAAGGAGATTTTAGCTTCGTATTTTGTCGAAAAAGAGGATTTGGTAGCGCATACCGGATTCGAACCGGTGATCTCTGCCTTGAGAGGGCAGCGTCCTAAACCCCTAGACGAATGCGCCCCGCAACAATAAAACATTTGCTATTATATCAACGGACCGGCTTAACGACAACACAAAGACTATCAGAAATTGCTCTGTTTTACGATCCGAAGGCAATTGAACACAGCGGGCTATTGTATGATTCCAGCGTTGTATGTTACATTACCAACCGAATGAAATTACGGAGGTAATGGACATGCAGACGAACAAAGAGTGGCAGCGTCAATTAACTATTCTATTAATCTCTTTCCTGGCCGGATATTTCGGCCTGGACCGTTTCTACAGGGGCCAGGTGGCACTGGGCATTATAAAGCTGATAACGATGGGCGGCCTGGGAATCTGGTACCTGGTTGATTCGGCCATAGCTGCCTATAGATTGGGAAAGGCAAGCTAACCCGACGAACCTGGCAAGAGATCAACAGGTTCTTAAACCTGCATAAACGCCCGGCTGAACCGTTAGATTTATGTTGCGGGTATGATACTTTGCGCTGACGCCAGGCAATAAATAATTGACAAAGGTGAGAAATGAATCTGGCGAGATTGATGGAAGATAACACCATACGCTTCGGTGAATATGAGTTTGTCTCCTTTGAAGGGCACTGGCACACCAACGTTGAGATGAACCGTTGTGCCAACCGGCTGGGAAATGCCCTGAAAAGCCTGGGAGTCAGGAAAGGAGACCGTGTAGGTGTCCAGCTGCTCAATTGCCCCCAGTTAATACAGGCATTTTTTGCCGTTTTTAAAATCGGGGCTATACTGGTTCCGCTGAATCCGTCGTTACGTGTAGACGAACTCGCCTACGTTTATCAGGATGCAGGTTTAGTAGCCTTAATCAGCAGCACGGATTATATGGACAGGATCAGAGAGGCCCGCAAGGATACGCCCCTGCTGAAAAACGTAATCCTGATCGGGAATCAAATTCCACAGGATGCGATTTCGCACGACAATATTATCAAACAGGAATCGGATGAGCTTATTATCGAGGATATGGACAATGACGATGTTGCCGTCATCATTTATACAGCGGGTACAACAGGCAATCCCAAAGGTGTGATGCTTACACATTACAACTGGTATACTCACGTTTCCGGGTACTATGAATTGGTATTACTGGATAACAGGGGTTTAACCATAAAGGGCACAGTCCAGGAGAAGCATACCGGAGGGGATAAAACGGTTGAAAAGGAGGCCGAAGTTTTCGGCATAAACCGCAACCGTATCTCCTTAATAACTCTGCCTCTATTCCACGGGTACGGGGTATTCGCCGTCAATCTTGAATTTTTAACGGGTGGAAAGTTGGTATTGCTGGGACGGTGGGATACCGAAGAAGCACTGAAGTGCATCGAGCAATATAAAGTCAGCGAGTTTCGCGGTGTTCCAACCATGTATATCCAGATGCTTAATTACCCCGATGTCAACCAATATGATTTGAGTTCCCTGCAGATCTGTATCTGCGGTTCTGCGCCCATGCCGCTGGAAGTAGCCCGAAAATGGAAGGAAAAATACGGCATTGATATTTGGGAAGGATATGGCCTGAGCGAAGCTACCACCGTCAACTGCGGCAATATAGCAGGGAGACGGCCGCCCAAGTATGGCTCGATCGGCAAGTGCTACCAGAAGTGCAATACGATCAAGATATTTGACCAGGATGACCGTGAGCTTCCGCCAGGGAAAACAGGAGAAATTGTCATCAAAGGTCCGGGAGTGATGAAGGGGTACTGGAATAAACCTGAGGCAACAGCGGAAGTGATTCGTAATGGCTGGCTTCATACCGGTGATATCGGGCATATCGACGAAGACGGCTATATCTATATTACCGACCGCAAGAAAGACCTCATCATCCGGGGTGGAGAGAACGTTTATCCCAAGGAAATTGAGAACGTCCTCCACCGGCATCCTCAGGTACTTGAAGCCGGCGTTATCGGTGTTCCCGACAAAGTATACGGCGAGGAAGTGAAAGCATTTGTCGTCCTCAAAACTGCGGGGTCAGCCGATGAAAAAGAGCTTTTGGATTTTTGCAAAGAGCATCTGCCTAACTATAAGAGGCCTAAATCAATCAAGTTAATGGATTCATTACCTAAGAGCGCAGTGGGCAAGATATTAAGGAGAGAGTTGAGATCAATGGGATGAACCGGACTAACGATACACGGTCAATACTTCATTTATTGCCGACAACAACAGCGCTGGTATAGCCCCCTGAAGTAGTGGCGGATTTGAAAACCTTTCCATTGACATATATTGTAATATTAACGGTGCCGCTATCCCCTGTATTGTAAGCGTACAGATACAGGTAGTCCTGTTCAAAATCACCATAATCCCGCCGCCATGGCAAGGTCATATCCTCATACCGCTCCATATCACCATCGCTGTCAGATATTGCAATATCAACCAATTCCGCATCTCCGGTCACTTCATAGGTTACGCTATCCTTTTGCCGGCATGCGATACTTGAACTTATACACACCATCAATACAAAGACCATGATTATGCGGGCAATAATGCCGTTTGTTTTAAAAATATTTGTACTCATTTGTTAGCTTCCCTCCATGATAGCGGAAATACTTTACGGCCCGGACATTAGATCTCGTTGATTCGGATATCATTATATGAACAGTATTATCAATAACATTAAAGCAGGTGCTGGTAACTGTGTAAAGGCTGGCTGGGGATCCAGGATTCGAACCTGGCCTCACGGATCCAGAGTCCGCTGTCCTACCGCTAGACTAATCCCCAGTGCGTCGAGATTATAGCAAAGAAGCTGCCTGGCATCAACCAAAATGATCAATATCAGATATCAAGAACACCTGCCGCTTTAAGTATATTGCGCACCTCCGCCCTGGAGATCGGCAGCATCAGATCCTCGCTGAGAAAATCGAATTTATCCGAGGCAATTGTCTCACGGGCCACCTGCCTCGAGATTTCCTCCATATCCTTAGTTTCCCTGTAAAGTCCGGCTATACGTTGTTCGTATTCCCGGCAATACTTGAAAGCATTTTGAAGAACTTTATTAGCGTCTTCTCCAACTGCAGCCGCATAGTGATCAAAACCGCAGATCTCAATATCGTGACTCATCAGCTTTTTCAACGAAGCCATGTACAAAGTAAAGTCAAATTGAGGTGAAGGCCGGGCCAAATTATCAATACTGCCCATGGGGCAGGGAGCAGAATCAGTGGGAAAAATAGCCTTCAATTTTGGTATATACACAGAGACAGCGCATGGTGAATGGCCCGGAGTCTCTATAAAATGGATGTCAAGGTCGTTACCCAGATCAATTACCGTGCTATCGTGAACTGTCATATCAATATTAATGCTATCGATCCGCAGGTTAAGCCCGTCGTATTCCCTACTGAAACCATAAAAATCTACCATCATCCTGTTAATGGCTTCAATATAATCTATGACCTTATCTTTAGATAAAATACTCTTTGCTGATTCAGTACCCAGCACGAGAACGTCCGGCAATTTACGTTTCAGGTAAGGAACTACTCCACAATGGTCAAAATGGGCATGCTGTATCACAAGATACTTTATCTTCCCGAGATCTATATTAAACTCAAGTAACTGCTTTTCCAGATAGGGCGCAATCCAGCTCATTCCGCCCCCGATCAACATCGATTCTCTACCTTCCACCAGGTATATAATATTGTGTTTTGCCCCCAGCAAATAGAGTTCATCGGTTATTTTGCCCGGCTCACTTATCAGCATAAATTCCTCTTCAGACAAAATATAATAGTGGACTATATTAGGTGAATAATTAATAATAGACAAATATACGTGAAACATTAATATTGACAGGTACTGTTAAAATAAGTAAAGCTGAGAATGACCGTCGAGAGCTAAATCTGAATAACGGAGAATAATATATTATGAAGCAGACCTGGAAACCTATTATGGCCGGTATCCTTGATATCGTTTCGGGCGCGATCGGGATGGTGGGAGGCATCTATTTTGTAATTATCAGCTCTCTGTTACGCGGTATCCATGAATACCTGAAGGTTGATCCAGGCGTGATTGCAACTATCCAGAAAATTATATCGAGCATTATCGCCATACCGTTCATTTTAGTTTTTGTGGGTATTGTGGCCATTATTGGCGGCGTCTATGCCCTGCAAAGGCGAATCTGGGTGTTTGCGCTCGCCGGAGCGATATTTTCCTTTATTTTATTCTTTCCGTTTGGCCTGGTTTCCATAATCGTTACCGCCATGTCCAGAGAAGAGTTCAGCTAATTACGGTATTTCTTAGAGCAACTCAAATTGGCAAGCTTCAACGATCTCCAATCAATACTTGGAATTCATTTCCGGAATGAAACGCTATTAAAACAGGCTTTTATTCATCCTTCTTTCATCAATGAAAATCCCGGCTCCGAGCTATCCGATAATGAGCGCATGGAATTCCTCGGTGATGCCCTGCTTAATCTTATAGTTGCGCAAAAGCTC
>JAPLHI010000025.1 GCA_026389695.1 Chloroflexota bacterium | reverse complement strand
AGCATCTATTTCGGCTATCTTGCTTTTATCGTAATCCGCCAGTATAAGCTGATCTCTAACCTTTAAAGCGTCTTCGAAAGCCTGGTATGCTTTCTGGGAGATGTCGACATCGAATAATGTCTGTCCGCTATCTGCTGCTATTTCCCTGTTTCAGAATCATCAGGGATACTCTTGTTATCTGGCATTACAGAACCCCATCACCTCCCGGTCATTCTTCCGCCGTTAATTTATATTGATTATATACCATCATGTCAATCGGATGTTCATACCTTGAACCTTGCCGGCCGCTCCTGTTTTTGAAATTTTAAGGTATATCAGGCAAAATGGCGCTGGAAAGGGGGTGTGCTAATGGCAGAATATATACCAAGGGAGTTACTACCGGCGCCAGAAAGTCTGGTGACCGATGGCAAATTTAATTTCGGTACTTTCAGCAGCCAGTTCCGCAAAGTTAATCCACTGGACGCGGATCGGCCACTGGGTTTCTGGCTGCCAAAGCCGTTGCTCGGTACGCGGCTGAAGGAATGGCAGGCATTTCAACTGGGTAACAACAGGTGGTTCATGCTGGCGGTGCTCTACAACGCCAAGGTGTCCGCGCTGACCCAGTTCATAATTTATGATAAGGAGCGCAAGAAAAAATATACTTTTGAAAAGATGTTGCCGTCCTGGCAGATCAAGGTACCCGGTTCCATCTGGGACGCAAGTCAATCATACAGGGATAAGGAATGCTATGTCGAGATAATCAGCCGGCTCGCCGGTGGACGCTTTTACATTAATATAAAGGTACACGACCAGAAGAATCTGCCCGATATGGAGGCTCATTTCGAGGCATTTCACGATGAAGGTACGGTGGAGCCGATAGTAGTCTCCATTCCCTTCGCTAAGAATAGCGGCATGTATTCTCACAAGTGCCTCATGCTCATGCAGGGCACACTCTCCCTGGGAGACGAGAAGATCGAATTTTTACGCCGGGAAAGTTTTGCCATTATCGATGACCACAAAGGGTTCTATCCTTACGTAATGAAATATGACTGGGCAACTGCCGCCGGCTTCGATAGTAGAGGGCAGTTAACCGGGTTCAATCTGACTGATAACCAGTCGCTGGACCCGGAAAAATACAACGAAAATTGCCTGTGGGTCAATGGAAAATTGAACCTCCTGCCGCCGGTAAAATTTACCAGGTCTGAAGGCGCCGCAGGTGACTGGTTAATACGTGATAATTACGGAATGGTGGATTTAATCTTCAAGCCTGTATCCATGGGCACAATCAATATGAATTTTCTTGTCCTGAGGGTGGATTATAAAGGGCCTTTCGGTTACTGTAACGGGTTTATCAAGGACAGGTCGGGAAACAAGGTAGATATCAATCAATATTTCGGCATGGGCGAGCAGAAATATATCCGCGGGTAATTGATATTGCGGAGGAGGGGTGTAACGGTGAGTAATTATCAGGAAATTATTCAAGAGCTGGTTGATAGCTACGGCGGGTGGTTTCTGGACGATGATCGGCTGGAGGACGGCATGATGACCAATCACCTGTATCCTTACAATCATCTGTTCTCTCCCATCCAGGTCAACGGCATTAAGATAAAGAACCGCATCGTCATGGGCCCCATGGGGAATGTTTGTATGTGCGAGGAGACGGGCCGGCCGAGTAACAAGATGATCCGGTATTTCGTGGAGCGCGCCCGGGGTGGCACCGGCCTGATCACATCCGGGTTAGTCCCCATCGATTTTAACGTGGAAGCCGCCTTGACCGAACCGGGTGACCTGACCATCTTGCCGCGCATCGACCGCTCCCGTACTGTTTACCCGGGATGGAGGATACTGGCTGAGGGTATACATTCTTACGGCGCCAGGTTCTTTATTCAGCTCACCCCCGGCCTGGGCCGTGTGAGTTCACCGGAATGCCTGATTAAAAAGTTCAGGCTCCCCGTTTCAGCATCCTGGAATCCCAATTTTTACATCCCTCAGATACCATGCCGGCCGCTGCGGGACGGCGAGTGCCTGAAGATCATAAAAAATGCGGGACAGGCGGCTGCCGATGCCAGAGCGCTGCTCATCGACGGTGTATACCTGCACGGTCACGAGGGTTACCTTCTGGAGCAGTTGACCAATCGTGCCTTCAACAGGCGCAAGCTGGGCCGGTTCGCGGACTGGCAGGCGTTTGGTATTCAACTGGTCAAACACATCCGCCAGCGCTGCGGCGACGACTACCCGATAATGTACCGCATCGACCTTTCCCTGGCTTTAAACGAGACTTACGGCAAGCGCATGGCGGAAGTCAGTTCTCTAAAGAAGTTTTCCAGGGAACGGACCGTGGAGATGACACTGGATTATATGGTCAACCTGGTAAGGGCAGGGGTAGATATCTTCGATGTGGACCTGGGCTGCTATGATAACTGGTGGCTGCCGCATCCGCCCACACCGATGCCGCCGGGATGTTACCTGCCTGTGGCCAAAATAGTGAAGGATCATTTCGCCGGGCAGAATATCAAGTCGAACGCGGGATTGCCCGTACCTGTGGTGGGTGTGGGCAAACTGGGATACCCCGACCTGGCCGAGCGTGCCCTGCACGAGGGTATGTGCGACATGATCATGCTGGCGCGTCCACTACTGGCAGATCCCGAGTGGCCTGATAAGGCTTATGCCGGCCGTGTTAATGAGATCCGGCCATGTATCGGTGACCAGGAAGCCTGTCTTAATGAGTTCATCCACGGCGGACATCTTCAATGTGCCGTTAATCCTCGCGCGGGATTTGAAGACGTGCTCTGTCAGTGCCCTGCCCCCGCCCGGACACCGAAAAAGGTCGCAGTTATCGGCGCCGGTCCGGCGGGAATACTGTGCGCCTGCACCGCCGCTCAAAGGGGTCACTATGTCAGTTTGTTCGAAAAGATGGATGAAGTGGGTGGTGAGCTGGTTCCCGGGTCTGTGCCCAGGTTCAAGTACGATGTTGCTAACTACCTCCGCTATTTAAAAAACAGGCTGGGTGAGGCATCGCAGAACTACGAACTGGCAGTCCATCTGGAGGTTAAGGCTACCATAGACCTGCTCAAAGGTGGCGGATTCGACGCTATTGTCACCTGCACGGGCGGCCGGCCGATATCACTGCCTCTGGAAGGGATTGAACAGCCTCATGTGATACAGGCGGTGGATCTGCTCCGCGATATAGCGCTGGCGGACGGGGCGCAAAAAGTGGTGGTCATAGGTGGCGGCTCGGTGGGTTGTGAGGTGGGATATCTGCTTGCCTGCGAAATGGGCAAGCAGGTGAAAATTGTAGAAATGCTGCCATATTTCATGAAGGATGTCTGTACCGCCAGCAGGGGCCATTTGATACATTACCTGGAGAAGGCCGGTGTGCAGTTACTGAATTGCACCAGGCTGAAAAATGTTGGCAAAGATAGTGTGAGGCTTGTTAGAAATTACTCCCCCACAGTGCCTGACCCTTACAATACGTGGTCGCCGGTATTACCGGAAAATATTCCCAATCCACTGGCAAAGAAAATCAGGGTTTCCGATAGGGAGATTGAGGAAGAGGCGGATCTGGTTGTGCTGGCCGTCGGGTTGGAACCGGATGACAGCCTGTACGAAGCCTGCCTCAGGGAGCATGTAGCTCCCGAGATACGCAATATAGGCGATTCTTTCAGCGTGGGGCGGGTTTTTGAAGCTACCAAGGCAGGATACGCAGTTGGCAGTTCGCTTTAAACCTGTTAGATTCCTGATTTATAAAACATGGGGAGAGTTAACGGTTGGGTCGCTGTCTGTGTCAGGAACCAGTTGGTATTTCAGCGCTCGCTTAATACCTGGCCGACATGCTGCCTTAGTTTAGCAATATCAAAAGGCTTATTAATGAAAGGCGCCCCGGACGCTTCCAGGAAATCCTTGGTATCGGTATCCATGACATCCCCGGTCATAAAGGCCACCCTGTTGGCCAGTGAACGGGCAATTTTCTCCAGTTGCCGGTTATTATATAGAGATTTTCTGGGCAACCATTGGTAACTTGCCTCTTATTGGCTTTCAACTTGAAGAAAGCTGGCAGAAGATTTGGTTCTACTAAATATTACTCTGAAAGCCAAAGCCAGCTGGTGTATTGTAAGCAGTAGGCAGCCATCGTATAATAACACCCAACAATGACCTCCAATCTGTTAGTCGCCCTCATATTTATAGTTTTTGGGGTTATTATAGGCGGCCTGTTAAACCTGGTAGCCAAAGCTATCTCTTTCACAGAACCGCGCACCGCTTTTTTTTCTCCATGCCATGATTGCAGCCGGAGCTGGCAGTTTAAATACCTGATTCCTGTAATCGGGTATATCCTATCCGGGCGGCACTGTCCTTATTGCCAGGCTTCATTGCCGGTAAGAATAATACTTGTTGAAATTTTTACGGGACTGCTTTTTGCCTTTATCTACTGGCGTTATGGTTTTACCTGGGAACTGGCAATGCTTGTTTTTTACTCTTCCGTTTTCATCGTTCTCTTAGTAACTGATATCGAGCAGATGCTATTGCCCAATATCATTACATACCCTGCCATGATCATTGCCCTTGTCATAGCCCTGTTAATTACCTTATTTAATTATGTTCCGAGCTGGGCCTTTGTATTTCCTCCCACCGGATTTTTGGGTATATTGAACAACTACCTGTTCAATTCAGTGCTGGGAGGAGTAACCGGTTTTATATTGCTATTAGTAGTTGCATTAATCTTCAGGGGTGGCATGGGTGGTGGTGATATCAAGCTGGCCGGCCTGATGGGCATGGTCATGGGGTTTCCTCTGATCCTGGTAGCTCTTTTCCTCGGTATAATGGGCGGCGGCCTGATTGCAGCCTTCCTGCTGATTGCCAGGTTGAAAGGCCGCAAAGAAACTATACCTTTCGGGCCTTTTTTATGCCTGGCAAGCATCGCCGCGCTTTTCTGGGGCAAGGATTTGCTGATCTGGTACCTCAGGCTTATCTAAATAAAAGTCGCCATCCTCACATTTAATCCCCCGCTGATAAGTGCCTCGTTTAAGTAATTTATGACCCGGTTGGTGATCTGCTCCACAAAATTCGCATTACAACTGGTACAGAAAAGGGGGCATCTCCACA
>JAPLHI010000203.1 GCA_026389695.1 Chloroflexota bacterium | reverse complement strand
TTCAGTCCACTGCTCTACCATCTGAGCTACCTCGGCGCGGATGACATTGTAGCTTTTTACTGATTTAAGTGTCAACATTCAAATCGTGACTGCTAATGCTCTAATATTACAGGCGAATTTAACTAACGAAAGCATAAAATTTAATGAAATTTGAACTGAAATCTATATACATTTAAAATAAGTATGCAGATTAATTTAATTGCGAATATATGCAGAATTTATTCAGTTGTTATAAATGCGGAGCGCAAACCTCCATCGGCGATCCGTTTTGCCGACAATGTGGAGAGAAGTTCCAGTACTCATGCCCGGGGTGCAATTCAAAAGTAAATGCCAGCGATAAAACCTGCCGAAATTGTGGGAATACGCTGAGCTGGTCTTCAAGGCAACAACAAGCAGAAAAAGAATATAGAGAACCAGAATCTGCTAATCGTTCCCAACAGAGTAAATCACCGGTTCCACTGCTATTAGGATTAATTATTATTATTGTTGTCATAGGGGCTGGTATATATTTTCTGATTAAGTTACTCGAAAAACCAAATCAGCCCATTATTGCGGAGAATGTAACACCCAGTAAACCTGTCGAACAAATTGCCCCGGATACTACTCCACCACAAATAAGTGATATCAAGGTAATCAATGTTAATTACAATTCTGTTGAAATACAATGGATTACTGACGAGCTATCAACAAGCCTGGTTTATTTGCGGCAAAAAGGTGATTATTTGCAGCCTACATCCCAAAAAGAAGCTATGGTCAAGCAGCACTCAATCTTATTGCCTGATCTGAAAATTAAAACCAGTTACTTCTACAAAGTAAGATCGATGGATCCCGCTGGAAATGAGACGATTTCTGAAGAAAAACCTTTCGATATCGGCATGCAACCAGGAACGACTAAGGTGGAGGTGCTGGATACTAGATGGTCATCTGAAGAACATCCCCCGGGAGGGACGAGGACCTATATAAAAGGCCAAATCAGAAACTCAGGTGACCTGGTCTTGCGTGTAAAAGATATTGAGGTTACTGTTAGAATAGAGGTAGCCGGTAAATCCGGTTATAGCGAAGTGGTTGCTTCTTTGGATTCTTATCCTTCGGAAATCAGCCCGGGAAGTGTGCATGGCTTTTCAGCTATGGTTCCGAATGGAACGAGTCCTGATTACACTGTTACTGCCAGGGTGATTAACCAGTGATCCCTAGTATATTTAGCCACCAGGCCTGACGAGGGGTACCCCCTTAGCGCATAGCGGACATTCATCGGGAGGATATGTCTCAGTTACCGATTTCAGGCAGCTGAATAGTGGAACACCAAGATCAATTATTTTATCGGAGCGGTCAACCAACACACCTGCTCCTATTACATTCCCCTTCAGGCTCTTTACCGCAGCAATGACCTCAAGTACTGAACCACCTGTCGTCAGGATATCATCTACCACAAGGACCCTTTCCCGGGGCTGTATGTGGAAACCTCGGCGAAAAACGCGGATACCGACTTCTTTCTCAGCAAAAATACTTCTGACTCCGAGCTGTTTTGCGGTTTCAAATGCTATTATTACTCCGCCTGTTGTTGGGCCCGCGACTACTTGAACGCTAGCTTTTTCGTAGTGTTTAGCAATGAGATGACATAGTTGTTCAGTGTACTGAGGAAATTGGAGTACACTGAATTTTTCCCAGTACTGCGGTGAATGTAGCCCTGATGTCAGCAGAAAATGCCCTTCCAGTAGGGCACTGGTCTTTTTGAATATATCTAATACAGCTTGAGACATGAACACCTTTCAATTTGAAGAGCTGCATCTCCAGTATATGAAGAAGAATGCTGTATAACTCGCCATCTATCCGGCGGCCAGTATAACAACCAGGCCCGACCTATTATGGTTTCTATGGGTACCGTCCAGCCGTTATGTGAGTCATCGCTATTGTTGCGATCATCACCAAGTACAAAATAGTTGTTAGGTGGAATTGTTTGCTCAAACATCGTATACTTGGGCTGTTCCAGAATATATGGCTCGTTAAGAACTTCCCCGTCAACTAACACCTTTCCTTTTTTAACCTCAACTCTATTACCGGGAACAGCAATGACACGTTTAATCAGGTCTTCCTGGTGCCGTGGCGAGTAAAAAATAATAATATCTCCGTATTGCGGCGTACCAATTTGGTACGCCAGTTTGTTTAAAATTATGTGGTCATTAGGTTGAATGGTAGGTAACATCGAGATGTTATATACTTTGAAACTTTTAATCGTAATCTGAAGTGAACAATATATAACAACTGCGATAAGCAAAGTGATAATCATTTCACGAAATATTCGCAATTCCAAATCACCAAGTCAAAATTTCCGCTGAAAATCCAAAAAATTATAAGATATATTTAAACTTTATGCTAATAAAACTGAACAAGAAGGTGTGCCACGGTATATATTCAAAATATTGATTTATTTCAGAATTCAGCATAAGATTTTTCAAATAGTGACTTGGGTCACACGTATTCAATTCGTTGAAGAATTAAATGTAAATTTGGAGGTTTGCGATGAAAAAGATCATATTATTGACCGGCGTAATTATACTGTCTGCATTCGCTTTATTCGCGGGACAAGCATGTGCACCGGAGCGGAGCAGTTCGGTACCAATGCCTGAAGTCACCAAAGTATTGGCCGCAGGTGACCTGGCAGGACTGCCTGGCATCATCTTAAGCCAGCAAAACGTTGGCTTATGGGTAAATGGATTGGGTAAAACAACGGCTGTACCCGATATAGTCCTGTTATCGTTGGGTGTGGAATCTCAACAACGCACGGTAGCTGATGCCCAGAAAGAGGCTATTGAAGCTATGGATCGCGTTATGAACGTTTTGAAAAATAGTGGAATTGCTGATAAAGACCTGCAGACCAAGCAGTTCGATATCCAACAGGTGACTCGATGGGATGACAAACAGAATACACAGATTATTCTTGGTTACAAAGTAACGAATACGGTGCAGGCCAAGATAAGAAACGTAGATAAAGCTGGGACAATTATAGATAATGCGGCTGAATCAGGGGGCGATCTTATAAGGATAAGTGGAATTAGTTTTACAGTTGACGATCCTACCCCATTTTACAAAATAGCCCGTGAAAAAGCGGTGCAATATGCAATAGAAAAAGCAAAACAGATATCTCAAGTATCAGGTGTCAAGCTGGGAAAGGTACTGTATATTTCAGAAGGCAGTGTTTCTACATCTCCCATACGTGAGAATTATTTAAAATATTCAGCAGCCGATATGATGCCCGCAGCTCCAACTCCTATTAGCTCCGGTGAATTGGAATTTCAGGTTTCGGTGGATATGGTATACGAGATAAATTGACACAGCCTCGCGGATATATTGGAGTTCTAAACGCCTGGGGGGCTTTTTGTTTGCGAAGTACTAAAACCGAGTGTTAAAATGAGTTCGTAATATTAATATCAATTTGGAAGCGGCATTACTTATAATATTTTTCAAAGCTACTCCAAATTATTCACTTTAGAAACAAATATCTGATTGGGATATTTTCTTTCGAAAGTGAACCAGGTTTGTATGTAAGTCGTTTTTTGGTTTGAGTAACGATTGTTTTATTAGACAGGAATTCGTTATCGATTCGACATTGCAAATATTAATTTAAAAGAATGCTGAGTAGACCTCCTGATTACATGGGATATTCCCTATCGCTAGCTGAGTTAGCCTTAGGGTACACTAGTCCAAATCCGGCTGTAGGTGCGGTCATTGTCAGGGATGGGATAGTTGTTGGTTTAGGGCACACACAACAACCTGGATTGGAGCATGCCGAAATAAAGGCCTTGAACCAGGCTGGGGAGATGGCTCGAGGGGCAACTATGTACGTCACGTTGGAGCCTTGCTGTCATTTTGGTAAAACCCCGCCCTGTACCGATGCCATAACAAATGCGGGTGTTTCAGAGGTACATGTTGCTGTCATTGATCCGAATCCTATGGTTGCTGGTAAGGGGATTCAGAAGCTTGAGGAATCGGGCGTGAAAACTTATCTTGGGGAATACGACCAAAAAGCGAGGGAGATAAACGAAGGATATTTTAAATACATTACCTCCGGAATTCCATTTGTAATAGCAAAATTTGCCATGAGTATTGACGGTAAAATTGCCACAAAGAACGGTGACTCAAAGTGGATAACGGGTGAAGAGTCAAGGAACTACGCGCACGGCCAACGCCATATAGTTGATGCTATTATGGTTGGCGCGAATACTGTCATAATGGATGATCCTCATCTCACGACAAGAGGTTATAGCGGAAAGGGAGGTAGATCAAAGTTGCAGCCGTTGAGGGTGATCGTTGATGGCAAAGGTAGGGTCCCTCCCGCTTCAAGGATATTTTCGGAACCTGGTAAAACTCTGGTCGCAGTAGCAGATACCTACCAGAATAGGGAGAAGTTTAAAATCCAGCGTGAAGGCACAGAGTATATCGCCCTTAAATCCCAAGATGGTTTAATAGATTTAACAGAACTCTTAAAGTTATTGGGGCAGCGTCAAATCACTACCGTGATGATTGAAGGTGGCAGCAAATTGCTCGGTTCGTTTTTTGATCATCACCTTGTAGACAAAATTCTGGCTTTCATTTCCCCTATAATTATAGGTGGTCAGGAAGCCAAGACTGCAGTTGGTGGTACTGGCGTTGAGAAAGTTATAGACGCGCTTCATCTGCATAGAATTAAAGTTGAACGATTTGAAGATGATTTACTAATTTCCGGTTATACTTCAAGGTAGATATTGTGTTTACGGGAATAGTTGAGGAAATTGGATTGATACGGGGGACTGGAAAAAACAGTCTTTTGATTGGAGCACAAAAAGTATTAGGTGACATGCAATTAGGAGACAGCATAGCTATAAACGGCGCATGTCTTACAGTGATAAAAATGGAAAACAACGGTTTTGCGGTCGAAATAATGCCGGAAACCAGAAGACTGACAAATCTGGGGAATCCGCATGTAGGTGACAAAGTGAATCTGGAACGCGCACTTTCGACACAGGGACGCCTTGGCGGCCATTTTATTCAGGGACATATAGACGGGATGGGTAAATTGATCTCCTTGGTTCCTCAGGAGGAAGCTGTAATAGCAAACATTGGCGCCCCAAGTGAAATTATGAGATATCTTGTAAAAAAGTGTTTCATTGCGGTGAATGGTGTTAGCCTGACTGTCACAGAATGTGACCGATCATCCTTTTCTGTATCATTGGTAAGTTATTCCAGACAGAATACTAACCTGGGTACGATAAAAAGTGGGGAGAAAGTTAACCTGGAAGTTGACATAATTGCCAAATATATTGAAAAGTTTTATACTGCCAGGAAGCAAGATGATCTAACAGCGCTTCTTTATGAGTACGATTATTTGAAAGCGAGGTAAATATAAATGCCCCTATCTCCAATTCCCGACATAATTGAAGACATCAAAGCAGGGGAATTCGTAATTATTGTTGACGATGAAAATCGTGAAAATGAAGGTGATTTGGCTATTGCGGCCGAGAAAATTTCTGCAGATGCGATTAACTTTATGGCAACGAATGCACGTGGCCTAATCTGTTTGCCTATTATTAGCCGGAGACTGGATGAGCTACAAATCCCTCCCATGGTTCAGGAAAACACTTCCAAATGTGGCGTTTTAGTACGTGCTGGACACACCGAAGCAATCGTAGATTTGGCTCGTTTGGCTGGTCTTTACCCTGCAGGAGTGATTTGTGAGATTCTAAATCAAGATGGCACTATTGCCAGGTTACCGCAACTCGAGCTTACTGCACAAAAATTTGGAATTAAAATTGTAAGTATCGCTGATTTAATTACATACCGCAGGAAAAATGAAAGGCTCGTCCAAAAAGTGGCTGAGGCCAAATTCCCCACGGTTTATGGTGATTTTATTATCATGGCATATAAAAGTACGGTGGATACTGATGAGCATATCGCGCTTGTAAGAGGTGATTTGACGGAGAATAAACCTGTCCTGGTACGTGTACACAGTGAGTGTGTTACCGGCGATGTTTTTGGTAGTCTTAGATGTGATTGCGGCGAGCAGGTTCACAAGGCCATGAAAATGATTGATGAAGAGGGTCGTGGAGTTTTCCTTTATATGAGACAGGAAGGACGTGGCATTGGGATACATAACAAGTTGAAGGCGTACGAATTGCAGGATCAGGGTTTGGATACTGTTGAAGCTAATCTTGCCTTGGGCTTTGAACCTGATCTTAGAGATTACGGAATAGGAGCACAAATACTAGCGGATTTAGGTTTGCATGAGATTCGCCTGTTGACAAATAATCCAAGGAAAATTATCGGTCTGGAAAGCTATGGACTTAAGGTTAAGGAAAGCGTAAGGCTGCTAACGGAGCCTACAGAATATAATAAAGGCTATTTAAAGACCAAACAAGATAAAATGGGTCATTTGTTAGCCATTGATGAATAAGAACATCCGTGTAGTTGAAGGAGGTCACTTATGGCAAAGAACTTCGAAGGAATGCTAGTTGGGAAAGGATTAAAATTCGGGATTGTAATCTCGCGCTTCAATGAAATCATAACCGGCAGGCTTTTTGAAGGAGCCAAGGACTCGCTCCTGCGCCATGGAGTTAATGAGCAGGATATTGATGTAGCTTGGACTCCTGGCAGTTTAGAGATACCTTTAATAGTTAAAAAACTGGCGGACACAGGTAAATATAACGCTATTATATGTCTGGGAGCAGTTATACGGGGAGGAACCCCTCATTTTGAATACGTAGCATCGGAAGTTAATCGTGGTATTGCAAGGTTAAGCCTGGAAACCGGAGTACCTATTATTCAGGGTATTATAACGGCTGATACGCTCGAACAGGCGATTGAACGTGCCGGCGCAAAAGCAGGGAATAGAGGATTTAACGCTGCAACCAATGCAATCGAAATGGCCAATCTATTAAAAAATATCGGGCAATAATTACTAGTCGATGACTTTGAAAACTTTGTCCCCATGGCGGACCTTGTCTGTCACCTTAATGCCAACTGCGTCCCCCGCCTTGGCCTCCGATACGTTCTGGTTATGAATTTGCATTGATGTAACGACAATTTCCATGTCAGTTGTGTGGCCTTTGATATGTATTTTATCTCCTGCTTTCAACTCCCCTGTAAGTTCCAAAGCTGCCACGACCGGCCGTGCAAAAAAATCAGTAATTATACCAATTTCAACCTCTGCCATCTATTAAACCTCCATAATATATTACAAATCCACGATTTTAGTATATTGATAACGATTCAATAAATCAAGGTGCAACCGGTATGCGTTATATATATAAATTGATTTGACAGTTGATGATGATTAAGTTAAATTATATCTTCGTTTGAGCAAGTAAACTCGTTGCGAGCGTATGTCTTGAATTTGTATTAATCCTATCGATATTGGAGGTCTGTGCTCATGAATAAGTACGGTGTATCACTTACTCTGGTTTGCCTATTAATAATGTCTTTACTGGTAAACCTCATTATAACTTCTCCGGCAAAGGCTGCTTTTACCAAATCGAACGCAGATAGTTCACGAACTGTATTTCAGGACGATGCTGAAAAAATTGAGTTGACCTGTCAATACCCGGTACTGAGCAGCTACGCCGGTGTGAGTTACAGCTGGGATATTAGCGTTTTATACTCTGGCGGAAAAGAACCGCGTACATTTGATTTAAAAGCAAACATTCCAGAAGGGTTTAAGGCTCAAATAACACCCGGGTACGGCGGAACCGGTGGGGAAATTGCCGCAATTCGTCTTGATCCACTCAAAAGTTACCCGGAATCAATCAAACTGACAGTATTGCCCTATGTATGGCAAGTCCCGACACCTGGTAAATACCCGGTCTCCTTTGAAGTCAGTTCCGGTGATATCAAATCCAGTATAAATCTCACTGCGATTGTTACTGTTAATTATGATATGAAAATTATTACTCCTGATGGTAGACTGAATGCTGAAGCCACAGCCGGACAGGATAGCAATTTTACTGTTGTCGTTAGTAATACGGGTTCCGGTAATTTGGAAAAGGTCACTGTTGAATCAAGAGCCAATAACAGGCCCAGCGGTTGGACGGTCACCTTTAAACCGGAAAAAATCGAGTCACTGCCTGCCGGTGATTCAAAAGAAATACAGGT
>JAPLHI010000082.1 GCA_026389695.1 Chloroflexota bacterium | reverse complement strand
GGCCTTGACTGGTTTGCTGTAGACCGTTTCCAGGCCGTAAAGCTCCTTCGCATAGTCTTCCCACTTAGGAAGGTTTTGTTCAGGTATTCCGTTCCTCCATAATGTAGTCCAGGCAAGGTCTTCCCAGAGGAAGGCTATTTTGTTTGCACCGATAACCTCTTTGAATAGTGCAAAGTTAGTCGGGATACTGGCATAATGCGCATCTTCAGGATCCCAGTCACGGAAGATGAACTTGAGTCTGTCATAGTCTTTGACTATGTCGTTTGTAAGCTCCCTGCCCATGGGTCCCTGAAAAACCAGGATATGAGGAAATTGAGGAAATAGTTCCACGGATTTTGGTTGCACGGCGAGGCAGATTTCGGTTCTGCCCTCCACATGGTAAATCAGGGCTTTATTTCCCATTACCATCCTCTGAGCCGCCGCCACCGCCAGTGATGTTTCGCCTTTGCTGTCTTCGATGACAAATTTGACAGGTCTGCCGTTCATACCGCCGGCGAGATTGATCTCATCAGTAGCAATTCTCATGATGTCCATGACAGGTTTTGTGCCTGGAGAACTTGCGCCGCCGACATAACCTATTACTATCGGCCCTGTATCATGCCCTGTCTGAGGCTGCACCTGTCCACAGCCAAGCAATACCAGTATCGTAATAACTGAAAGGATTAAGAAAGAAAAATGGACCTTGCCTCTCATGCATTAACCTCCGCACTATTATTGTTTAAATGGCATTATAGCATACAAGTCAATAAGCGGGTATACGAAATAACACCGAGAATATTAAGTATAAGATAAATCGAATTTCCATACAGGCCAAAGGCAAGCGCAGAGGTGAGCAGGAAGTCTATAAAGTTATTGAGTTTGTCTTAAATAGGATGCGTATTTACTTAATGCGGCATAGGCATTAGCTGCTTGTGTAGGAGATAAATAACACGCTACTCCGGTATCAAGTGCCAATTTGCGTACATTGTCTATGATGGTCCCCATGTAGACTGGCATGAACATGGACATTACAATTGGTTTTCTATAGTAGTCCTTAAGGCGAACTAACTCTATGAATGATGTGCCGAGGAAATCCATGGCACCCTGTGCGTAATTAGCTGTTATTTCATCTTTATTTGTACTTCCTTTCAGGCTTTTCCACATGGACGCGGCGCCGGCTATAGCGCCCAGCACTATTACACCGTCAATGTTCGGACTCTCCAGCAAAGTTTCCAGGAGTTCAACAACATTTCCCTTTACACCGGCTATAGTGTCGACAGGATTATTATGCGACCAGGTATCCGGCAGGATACTATTCAACCTTGTTAATGTGGCCTCGTCCAGACAAGCTACTTCTAATCCTGCATGAGTACAAGCGTCTGCTGCCATGACACCCCATCCACCGCCCGCTGAGATAATACCGACACGGTTACTCCGGGGAAGGGGCTGGTTTATAAAGACCAGGCCGGCGTCAATCATATCATCCAGGTTTTCAGCGCGCAGGATACCTGCTTGACGGAGAGCGGCATCCACCACGCGATCAGAACCCGCCAGTGCGCCGGTATGCGATTGGCCCGCTCTTGCCCCGACTTCCGTACTACCTGTCTTCATGACGACAATGGGCTTTTTCCTGGTCACACTTTTAGCAATTTCAAGAAACCTGCGTCCATCCCGGAAGCCTTCAACGTATGCAAGAATAACAGATGTATTGTTATCATCAGCTAAATATTCCAGATAGTCTGCTACCTGGAGAACTGCCTCGTTGCCCACGCTGATAAAACGGCTTACCCCCATTCCACGGCTGCCAATTCTGCTGGCAAGCATATCGAGGAAGCTGCCGCTCTGCCCGACCAGGGCAACTGAACCCTTACGTGGGAAGATCGGCATCATGTGGCAATAAAGATCGTTATGCGGATTAAGAACACCAACGCAGTTGGGTCCAACCAAAGCCATACCGGCGTGCCGCGATAGCTCTCCAAATTCTTTTTCTAACCTTTTGCCATCGGGGCCTGTTTCGGAAAATCCGGAAGTGATGACCACGGTGCATTTTACGTTCTTAAGTATACAATCCTGTACTGCCTGTTTCACTCCTGAAGGTGGAATAGTTATGACTGCCAGGTCGGGATTACCGGGGATATCTGCTATGCGGGAAAAAGAGGCAAGGCCAAGAACCTGGGATTCGCGGGGATTTACGGGGTAAATCTGTCCTTTGAAACCTCCGGTTATAAGGTTGAAAAGTATCCTGTAGCCCCATTTATCCGGGCTGTTGGACGCTCCGATTATGGCAACGGAAGCAGGCGAAAATAGATATTTCAAACTTTCCTTGAAGATTTCGGGCATGAGCCTCCCTAACAGAGATTTTATTTATCGCGCATGATATCCAGGTCTACGCCTGCAATCATTTTACCAGAAAGAACTCAAATTTCATCATTGAAACGAGCAAAGACATAGTAGTTCATATACTAATGTGGATAAACTTAATTCTCCCCTGCCCGCGAGCTATATCCTATTTACCATTCACCTCATCCAAATCAGATTGCGAAAGTGCTTTCAATGCTTCCATTAAAGGAATCAACTCACTATTCAATTTAATCTGGGTATGCAATTGTGTAACAGTCGGCGACTGCAGGGCGTCAGCCAGTACGATGCCGTCCATCCTCTCCGTGACAATGCCCATCAGAGTCAGGACTGTCGGAGCAACATCTACCAGGCGGGCTGGGCTGTCTGAGGTGGTGCTTCGCTTCACTCCGGGGCCGGAAATTAGAAGGATATTATGCTGTTGCAACCAGGTGGCTGAATCATGATTGCCCTTGAACGGCTTAGCGTTGAACATCGACCAGTTGATATGCCAGTTCTCGGCCGGTATAAGCTCAATATCGGGACTGCCTTCGCCAGCGTACGTGCTAAGCAGGTAACGGTAGCACTTATCAACATCGCCGATCAGCTTGGCAGCGGTGACCTTAGTGGGCTCATATGTATATTTTCCATCCGGTTGTTTTATCCGGTAGTAAGCGCCGGTCAGCCCAGGAATCCCTGCATCGGTGATTTTCTCAGCCACCTCACGCGCGTTCTCGGGGAACTGCAGGTACGTATGCGGTGAGGCATTGCCGAAGTTACGGGCTTCAATCAGTATGCGATCAATAGCGCTTTGTTCAATCACCCCGATGAACGGCGTCATGGAGTGGTCCGAAATGACAACGAACACGGTCTGATCGTACCTGCCATCCTGTTTGTAAGCGTCGATGATGCGTCCAACCTGCTGATCGGCATTGGCGATGACTTCCCCCATCTTTGTGGGGTTGTTGATCCCACCCGTAGCATGCCCGGCATCGTCCACGGCCGGCAGGTTTATCAGCAGAACCTGAGGTTTCTCTTTTTCAATTAAGGTCAGGGCTATATCGGTTGCCCAGATATCCGAATCGCGTTCGTCCTTTATGTCCCGGACAAAGGCCCGATCATTCAAAACATAGTCAGGGGGCAGTGCCCCTTTCATCCCGGCGGGTTTGAGGGTCTTAAGTGCATTGTATGTTGGAGGTGGTACGCCTGCTGCCTCGGCGAACACCGTGTAGTCCGCGCTGACCGCCGCCAGGCTGGCGCAGGCATACCACTTATCGGAGCTTACAGCCACCACCTTGGCGCCAGGGTTAGCCTTCTTGTACAGGGTGCCGATATCTGTGGTATTGGATTCCCTGATAAACCCTGTAAAAATGCCGGAAACCACGTTCTCGTAGGCAGTGGCCCAGTTCTGCTCAATTGTCTTCCTCACGAAGTTTTGCTGGTACCACAACCCGAAGTCAGTCCAGCCCGTGGTCTTGATTAAATCCATTGCCGTCCTGGTCATGGCAAAGGCCCAATCAGGTGGTATGATACGCCTGTCCCTCCAGTTAAAACTGATAACCCCATTATTTTTGCCAAAAGATCCTGTTGATATGGCGGTGTGCCCTGCCGGCGTATCGTTGCTGAGTTGACCAACCCAAGAATTGGTATAAAATGTCCCCTCCTCCTTTAGTTTATCGATGTTGGGCGTTGGTACTAGAGTTAGATAGTCGGGCCGGCATGAATCAATGGTAATCAACACCAGGTATTTAGCCGGTGCCTGGGCTGGCGAATCCGCGTGGACCTGCTGACAGGGTATAACGCTAAAGATAGAAACTACCAGAAGTATGACCGCCAATATATTGGCAGTCCTATATAGTTTAATTACACTCTTCATTATGTGAAATAAACCTCCTTGGTCACCTATATAAATACTCCTGACTCACAATTATCATCACTGGATGATCAGGGCTTTTTCTTATTTGGTTTTGAGAGGAAAGCCTTTAAATAGCGCGGGTAGACCAGTATAGGCGCACTGGCTTCCTTGCCTGCCAGACCGGCCTGGGCGCAGGCCTTTTTATTTTTCAGCTGGTACAGCCAGTTCTTGAATTCCTCTATTGGCTCAAACCCAAAATAGCTTTTCATCCAGACGGCGCCCGAATCCCGGGCATCCTTCATCTTCTGCTGGCGGGTGACCCTGGGCGGGTATTTAGCTTTCATTTCGAGCGCCTCGTCCAGTGTTTTTACATTCACCATATTACCGTTAAGGCCGGGTACAACGTACCCGCTGCTCGTCAGCAGGTCATAGCGTTTTTTGGTTTCCTCGAAGTCAGGGCCACAGACGAGTGCACACTGGCCGCAGGTAAGAACATACGGGTCTTTTAGACCCACGACCCCAACATTCTCTTCGTATTTTACGAGTAGCTTGAATATTTCGTCCTCATTCTTGGAAAGGTTGTCGTAATCAGGTAAGTAGTCCTCTATATAATGCCTTGGCCATAGGTTTTTACCTATACGCCGGATCACCTCAAAGCGCGGGGTGCTATCGCCCGCCATGGAACCCTGCCGCATGAGGACTGCCCTGACCTCCTGGCGTTTATCCGGATCTGGCTGGCTGTCTATGTAGTCGTTTATCCAGTGCCGTCCCCAGTTGGACCATTTCTTATCCTTGGAAATGCTGTGCAGGCCGAAGCATGATAGATTACAGAAGTCGAGGTTATTGCGCTTCCCGCGCGCGTGCAGTTCCCCGTTGAGTAGTAAATGTTCTTCTTCGTCATCCCTGAACATAGACAGTGTACAGGTTTTATCGCACAACTTGCAGGTGCGGCAGCGGTTATCCATGGCATAGCGTGCCGGCAGTACCGGGTCTGATTTCAGCACGGCGTTTGTGACAACGGAACCCAGGTAAACGGCTGCGCCATATTCCTTGGTAATGACGTTACCTGAGAGGCCGAACGTACCCAGCCCGGCGAGCACAGCCGCAAAGCGATGGGAGAAACTCGGCCGTGTTGAAAATGGATCGAGGGCACGGCGGTATGTATTATTAGGTGGCACGGCTACGGCTTTATAGCCGAGGCTGACAATATAGTCAGCAAGCTCTTTCGAAATACGGTGCATACGCTGATTCATCCTGGCCTGGTCAATGTTATGCGGACCCGAGGACGTTTTATCCAGGAAATCATAGATAGCGGGCACGTTCATGGGGAGCGCTAAAGCCATGACGGACTTTGCCCCTCTCAATACATAATTAGGGTCGATAGATGGCGGGCCGATCAGTCGTTCTCGTCCGGCGATCCCTACCAGGCTTGCACCAGCGTTAACTGCAAAATCTTTAATATCTTTCTCTAAACTCAACAATGCATATACCCCCTCAGTTAAATATAAATATTAATAGTATTTATTGGTATGGCTAACTGCCATTTTTTAAATTTGGAAACGACTCATAAAAGTAACAAAATCAGGCATGCTGCCGTCTACCTTTACCTTCCCCTGCACAAATACTGACATAGGAACCACCATCTTTAGCGCCATCATCTTGTAGGTCAGTGAATCAACGGTTATAACAGCAAGAGGGTCAGGTGTCCCTGGTAAGGAATCTCCCTCGACCACTTCCGCAATCCGGTTTCTGATGGTAACAGTGAACTGCCGGTTCAGATCAGGAAACACATAACGTACTGACTCCAAGACTCCATCGGCCTTTTCAGGATCAAGGCGGTTGGGCATATTGAAAAACACCAGATCAATAGGCATAGATGCCACTGTTTCCATCGGCAATTTGGCATTAGTTGTTGCTGGCGGACCCTGGTCGAGTTCAAGTGCAGATTCCAGCAGGTAAGCTCTCCCGTTTGTATTGGATATATCAGCCGCCATCTGCCGGTATCCCTGTGCAAGCATTTTATTTATTTTGCCGGCAAGGTCTCCGACAGCTAATCCGCTGTCTTTGAGCTTTGAAAGCAGGTGTACAGCCCAACGAGGGTCTCCATCTTTGAGCGCTGTGTAGGCAAGCGATATAATCTTTTCCTCGCCTCCCATAAGCTTGATTTCGCGTTTGGCAGCCTCATTATGATCCATCGGGTAAAGCCTATCAGCCCTGCCGTCAAACCACCCCAGATTATTCGTGTATATGGCACGAGCAGACCAGTCCACCTGACCGTAACCCTCCCAGAGGTATGGAAGATCGGCAAGCTGAGGCGGCAACTTAACATTTTCTGCAATGGTATCGATATCCTCCCCCCGGTTAGCCCGCCTGACAACCTCGTCGCGAACGTACTGGATAGCATCTCTGTAGTTAGTCAAGATTTCTCTAATTATTTCTTTGCCATGCAATACACTCGTGGAACTGGGAACTAAGTGTTCAGGTTGAAGCCGGCGCATTTCATCGATGCTTTTTATCCACTCGTCAGTGGGCCTGGGACTAGCACCACGGATTGTATACAGGTTGGGAAAAGCCCAGTAATAATCATCAGCCGCCAAAAGGGTTTTATCATCTGGAATCCAGACGAAAAGCGTATCATGAGTTTCACCTGGCGCTGAATGCAATTCAATTTTAATTCCCCCGATCTCCAATATCTTTATTCCTGAAAAAGTATTAGTCGGCATCAAAGGACCGACTTCGGCCATATCCTGCAAAGAAGAAGTCCGCAGGATTGGACCAACAGCAGAACACGGCACTTCTTCGCGAGATAAATGGTACGCCATCTGGCGCATACCGCGAATCATTTCCGACCTGCCAAACATGCCGAATTGTTTGAACCAGTGGGTGACAAATGAATCCGCAGCCCATATTTGAGTGTCTTTTTCCGCCCATTCGGTTGCGCCCATTGTGTGATCAACGTGGCTATGTGTATAGATAATAGCCTTGACCGGGCCGGGCGGCGCTGTTTCCATCATAGCCTTTTTTACAACACGGGCAGCCGTTGTGTTCAGGGATGTGTCAACGATCACATTACCATCATTTGTATGGATCAGTATAGTACTGGCAAACTCAAAACCTTCGGCTGCCCAGACGTGCTCCGAAATCCTTTCGATCCTCTGAGCGCCTATTTGTTCCTCACATTGCTTATTAATGGTTTCCAACGCACTCGTATTGGGAAGTGGCGCAAGCTGTTGTTTTTCCGCTGCAACACATGCAGCGCTGCCTGTAAGAAATATTAGTCCTATCAATACGGCAGCAAGATATCTAATTTTAAAACTACCCATCAATAACCTCCAGACAAATACATCAAGACATCAATCCCATCATCTGTCTATTATCTAAATTTCGGATTTTCACCGAGTATTGCCATCTTTATGCTCATCGATCTTTTCCCTCATGAATACAAACCCGGGAGTTATAGCCTCCGTTAAGCTCTGAGGAAGCAATGTCCTGACCGGCTGGCCCATGTTCAACGGACCACCGGTGAGAAATAGGTTTTCGTCCACCTTGAATATCAGGTCGGCAGGTATACCAATTGCTATTTCATAATCATAGGTTCCGGAAAACGAGCGGTCCCCCATACCCGGGACAACGATCTGAGGTACCCCTGTAATAAAGGGAATAAGCCCGCCTTTAAGGCATGACTCGGCAAATCCCTCAAAGGAGGATGTCGGATAGTTCTCGCCTTCATAGGTTAATGCGTGGACAATGTGGGTGATATTTTCGGCTGTCCCGTAAATCAAAACAGTATCCGGCTCTACCTGGGTTTCATTGAGGGGCGAACAGGCAAATCCGATGTATTGATTTAGCTTTGGCAGGTTCTCTTTCCCTATCATGTTTTGGCCATGATCTATACGTTTCCTTTCCGCTTGCTCATTCTTGTGCCATTGTTGAAGAAGCTGGCTTTGTAAAAGCAATTCAACCGGGATATCAACCCACCTGTGCATAGCTGTAGCGGGTGTGCAGAAATTATCGTCTGCAGTCATGGCGACTGACATCGCCCACCTCCTGGCATAGGTGAAAGCCTGGCAAAGACTGGCCTTTTGACCTAACGAAGTTGGCCGGATGCTACCAGCGGGGATCTCTGCAAGGTCTTTTATGTACTTGATTGCTACCGGATAGGTAGCCAGGTGGAGCCTGCTGTATAAATTCTGTCCTGTCTGCCGATATTTTTCGACGGTATTCATTGACTTAACCTCCATTACATGTTGCTCTTCTGGTCTATTGGAAGCACTCTATCATTTCAACTCAAAGGTCTTCAGTATCTCCATGTACTTGTCCTCGTTGTACATTACAAATATGGATGTTATGGTCACCGTTATCTGATAATTACCCTTGATAACACCCAGTGACAGACCGCGCATATCAAATTTGGCGTCATTGTTATACCAGGCTACAGTACTTATTTTGCCCCTGGTTTTGCCATCTGCCAGCGTGATCTCCCCCAGCGGTGTGATCTTTATATCAGAGCCGCTTCTGGATTTCAGCAGGTCAATCCCCTGGTCAGCAGCCTTATCTGCATCAAAGATATTGACGGTCAATACAGGTATCCTGTTACCGGCAAGCGGTCCGACGGCGTTAAAAATCGTGGTATCATTTTCCTTGGATTTATCTTCTTTGTAATTATCAGGGTACTGAATTAAAAAACTGTATTGGTCGTTGGTATACGTAAGCGGAGTAAAGGAAAGCTCTTGGGTTACATTTGCAGGCGGTGTCTCCGCGCCGGGTGCGCATACTGCAAAAAGTGCAATTGTTATTGAAACAGCGAGAACCATTGAAAATAAATTAAAGTGCTTTAGCATATTACACACTCCTTATAATTTTCCCCTTAAACTTTTTAGTGAAATTACTGTTCCTGCTTGCCGAATTGCAGTGCATTATCCGCCAGGTCGGCCTGTGAAGATGCCTTAAGAGCGGCTGCCAGCGGCTGCAGGTATTGGGAGATAGCGTTTTGAGCCTCAATCTGTTGTTGGGTTGCTTCTTCCGCGCAGTCTGCCAGCACAACCCCGTCCATTTTCTCCGGGGTGACGCCTACAAGTGTTAAAACAGTTGGGGCTATATCTACCAGACGCGCAGGGCTATCTAACTTAACGCCTTTTTTAATACCGGGTCCTGCAATTATCAACGGGATATGCTGGTCATTCCAGGTGATAGTCTCATGGCTGCTGATCATAGGTTTGGCGCCAAGCAGTGACCAATCCTGCCGCCAGTTCTCACTCTCTATCAATGTAAAGTCCGCACTGCGCTCACAGGCATGGGTTGACTCCAGATACAGGAAGCATTTTTCAAGATCACCGGTAATCTGCTTTGCCGTTGTAGGTGTAGGTACATAGATATAGCTACCGTCAGCTTGCTTAACACGATAATAGCCGCCTTTTATTCCCGGGATACCGGCGGTGACCACATTTTCAACAGCTTCGGCGCTTTTTGACGGGTCATAAAGGAGCGTCTCCGGGTTAGGTATCTGACACCTGGTTCCAGTCTTCGCTATAGCCTCGTCAACGACTTTTTGTGATATGTTATGCAGCCGGGGTGTCATACCGTGATCGGCAGTTATTACCCAGACTGTTCTATCGTAAATGCCGGCCTTTTTATAAGCCTCCATGAGACGGCCTATCTGCTTATCGACATTGCTGACACATTTACCCATTACTTCTGGGGCGTCTATAGAGAGGCTCCAGTGGCCAAACTCATCTGTCTCCGGGAGATTTATCATGAGAACCTGTGGCCGCACGTTATTAAATAGCTTCAACGCCACATCTATTACCCAGTCGTCACCATCAAATTCACTTCTCTTGGGGCGGTTCAAGTCAGGGTCTTTCATGATTTCCGTCGGAGCAAAGTGCCCCTTTACCCCACTTACTTCGAACTTATTTGGGGATTCGGCTTCCGGGTTAACAACTCCAGCTGCGTTATTGAAGACAATATAGTCACTATCATCGGCAGCAAGTGAGGCTGCTGCATAGAACTTACCCGAGCTGAGCGCGGCGACTCTGGCATCAGGGAACTTCTTTTTATAGAGGGATCCGATACTGGCAATATCCATTTTTTTTATATTATTATTGAATTCTCCTGAATAAACATCCTCCCAGTACGTGTACCAATAGGCAAGCCCTGTTTTAGGGTTTCTCCAGAGGAAGTTCATCACTCCGTGGCGCTTAGGAAACGCGCCGGTACCGATCGTAGCGTGGCTGGGTGGAGTAACATTAGGATCCATGCCGACCCATGCATTTGAATAGGTTACTCCCTCAGCAGCAAGCTGGTTGATGTTGGGGACGTTAGAGACGGGGAAATAATCCGGCCGGCAGGCATCGATGACCACAATTACCACGTACTTCTGGTCGGATAATAATGCAGCTTGCCCCGTGTTCTGCAGCGAACAAGCCGGGATTAAAATGCATACCAGGGTAAACAGAATTAGTAATAATTTGTATTTGTTTTTCAACTTGCCTCCTTCTCGATACCGTCTAAATATCGTCTTCCTTGAAGTTTTTGAACAAAGAGAATTGAAGCATTCTTATGGCTGTCTCTTCATACCGGGAAATATCATCGTGATGCCAGACAAGACAAAATTTCGTGATCCATTGGATAAGGCCACCCACGAGAACTGCCGCTATGACGGGGTCATACCCGCGCAGTTCATCCCTATCCCTGCATCCCTTCAAGAAATGCCTGATATCTTTCATTGCCATCGGGTTCCCAATTGCCTCTTGTTTCCGGGTCAAACCCAGGCGAAGGTCCAGTAAAACTACCAAATCACGTTCCTGTGAAGCCAGGTCAAAGGCGGCATGTACGGCTTCTTTGAGCGCCGCTTTGCTGTTGACGTTGGTTAGAGAGGGAGATATTGCATCTACCATCATGCTGTAGTAGGAATCGACCAGTGCTTCCAATAAGGCCAACTTGGACTCGAAGTATAAATAAACCGTGCCCTTGGCAATACCAGCCAGCCGGGCTATGTCATCCATATGGGCATTCTCATATCCACGCTCTTTGAATACCTCACGCGCTGCCCGCAATATCACTTCTCGGCGGTTGATATCAGCCGATCTCACCATGATACCTCCTATAAATGACTGACGGTCAGTCAACAGTCAATGTAATACTTAACAATGTATTTTGTCAACAAGGATAAACTTTTATTTGCATTTATCGTTTCTTACTTTTGGGACTTATTGATTTTATGAATTCACAGCTTAAAGAGTTTATTCTCTTCTGTATAGAACGAAATGGTAAGGAATGGCCATCGATTTACGATGAGATGGCTAATGTTGCGGGCCGGCGTCTGTTTAAGGGGATGGGACATTCAGAACTGAAACAGTTGGGGCTTTCGCTCTCTCTGTCAAACATAGATAAACTTAAGCGGCAGGTAGAGCAAGTTATTTCACAGCGTGATGAATTTTAAGCTATTTCACTCCACACTGGATGAAACTCAGGTACTTGATAATATTTAACTGACTAATGTATGCTTTGCGATAATAATTTAGATTTGGAAGCCGTGGTTTTTCATCATGGGATACAGACGCCATTTAGTTGCTTTAGCAGGATTAATCGTTATTACAGTAGCTGTTTTAAATGGATGCGAAAAGCAAGAAATCTGGCGTACCTATCTCAATAATAACTACAACTATTCCATTGACTGCCCCTCCAAATGGTCTTTAAGCGTGCCTTTTGAAAATCAGCAACTGGCTATCTTTAAAAATCCTGATGAAAATGAAACAATTTCTATTCTTGTCAGTGATAGTAAAGGTCTCAGCCTGGATCAAACCGTTAACTATTACACGGGTATTACCAAACAGGGAAGTTACGACTACCAGTTAATCTCAGATGAACCGGTAAAGCAGCAGGGAATGGAGGCTCGACAGCTTGAAATTATTTTCCAGAGCCAACAAGACTCTCAGAGATTAACTGTAAAAGAATTATATATGGTGTATAAAGGTAGTCTTTACCTTGTACGTTTTGCCACTTCGGGGCCGGATTTGAAACCGCTGACGGAAGTTTATCAGCGCGCTTTTTCCAGCTTCAAGTTAACCAAATAATCCAAAATTGGGTCTATCATTCATGTTTCAAAGCCCAGATGTACCTTTATAAACAGTGGGATATTTAGTAAAAACATCACAGGCACCGGAAAACCAATCTAACATATAGCAGTAGCAGAATTTGCTGACGTAAATTCTACCTCAAAGGCCGTATTGTATTACAATATTACTTTGTGAATTCCTCAGATTATTCATCAGGCGAACAAGGATCCAACGATCCTGCGGTATTTTCGCGTGTGTTCAGAGCGCTTCGCGGCAGGAATTACCGTCTGTTTTTTATCGGACAGGGAATATCACTGATCGGTACCTGGATGCAGCAGGTTGCCATGAGCTGGCTGGTCTACAGCCTGACTAATTCGGCCTTCCTGTTAGGTGTGGTGGCCTTTTCTGCAACTATCTGTAGTTTTGTCCTGGCGCCGTTCGCCGGTGTGCTGGTAGACAGGCTGAACCGTCACCGTATATTGATCATAACCCAGTCGCTGGCTATGATACAGGCTTTTATTTTAGCCGCGGTTGTTCTGACAGGTACTGCGGCAGTCTGGAACCTGATACTTCTAAGCATGGCGCTTGGCACTATTAATGCATTTGACATGCCCACACGCCAGTCATTTGTTATTGAGATGGTGGAAAAAAAGGAGGACCTATCAAATGCCATAGCTCTGAACTCCTCATTATTTAACAGCGCCAGATTAATCGGCCCCTCAGTGGCTGGTTTACTTGTTGCGACCATAGGCGAGGGTTTGTGTTTCCTGATAAACGGGTTGAGTTTCATAGCGGTTATAGCCTGCCTGCTGGCGATGACTATAACACCTAAAGTTTCCGCAGCAGGACACCCCGAATTTTTCAAGGGGATGAAAGATGGGTTTAATTACTCCTTCGGATTTGCCCCGATAAGGTATATCGTCATGCTCCTTAGCTATGCAAGCCTGGTGGCTATCCCATACACGGTCCTCTTGCCGGTATATGCAAAAGAAATACTTCGGGGTGGAGCAAGCACATTGGGTTTTCTGACAGCTGCCGCCGGGGTAGGCGCCCTGGTCGGGGCTGTTTATTTGGCCTCCCGGAAGAACGTTCTAGGGCTAGGTAAAATAATCGTGATCGCCTCTCTTACCTTCGGGTTGGGGCTCATATTGCTGTCTTTTTCAAAAGTGTCATGGCTCTCTATGCTTGCCATGTCACTTGCCGGCTATGGAATGGTGGTAACGATGGCGGGTAGTAATACTTTTTTGCAGTCCATTGCCGACGATGACAAACGCGGACGGGTGATGAGCCTTTTTGTCATGGCGTTCATGGGGCTTACACCCTTCGGTAGCCTGCTATTCGGTGGTATGGCAAATGTTATGGGCACTCCTGCAACGTTGCTGGCAGGCGGTTTGCTGTGTCTGGCAGGTGCCGTCGTATTCGGCTGGAAATTTTCAAAGGTGAGAGGTATGGTACACGATGCCTATATCAGGAAGGGTATCATATCTGAATAATGCCGGCCTTATCAGTACCCGGATTTAATCCGTGTTCTAAATAATTGATGGTACTTGAGGATATGATGAAGATAAAAACAAATGAAGCAAAGACAGTACGTACTGCCTTTGCTTCGAAAATGTTAGCTTATACTGATGAGTTTAGGCTTTGCCAATGCGGAACATCTTGGTGCCGCATTTTGCGCAGACGCCCTGGGTCGCCGGTTTGCCATTCTTCATCTTAATGGCCTTGGCATTCTTCATTTCCCTCTTGGCCCTGCATTTCATGCAATAAGCTTCCATCAATGTACCTCCTTTGTATTTGAGATTAGAATAGTCTATTGTTTGAAGCTTGTCAAGTATGTCCCCGTATCTGGAGCAAATATGGTTTCAAAAATTTTACAGTTTTGAACGTAAGTATGTGCCATATATGCGTAAAATTTTTTATAGACGATGGTCGTAAAAATAATATTAAGTGTTAGCACTGTGAAATAATAGGATTGACGTAGTCGGTAAGTAATAAAACGAGTTTTGCCAGCGTAAAGGGTTTTACTTATAATTGTTGAACATTATTAAAAGGTGTGATTGTGAGTTCTAAGCGTAAGAATAAGGTTGTGGCACTTGTAGGCATGCCCGGTGCTGGTAAATCCGAGGTATCCCGGGTATTTGAACAGAGCAAATTTAAAAAAATAAGGTTTGGCGATATCACAGATGAAGAAGTAAAAAAGCGGGGCTTGCTGCTGAATGAGGAAAACGAACGGTCTGCAAGGGAGGCACTGCGCCGGGAACTAGGCATGGCAGCATACGCAATACTGAATCTTTCGAAGATAGAAGATGCGCTTAAAACCTCAAATGTAGTTATTGATGGTTTATATTCATGGGAGGAATTTAAATTTCTCAAAGACAAATTCAATAACAATCTCTATACTGTTGTTGTATGGGCGCCCCCTGGACTGCGTTATCAGAGACTGAAGAACAGGGCAGTGCGGCCTTTAACTCTCGGACAGGCAGAAGCCAGGGATTTTGCCGAGATTGAGAATGTTAATAAGGGCGGCCCGATTGCCATGGCAGACTGCACGATTAAAAACGATACCAACCTTGCATCTCTCATTGAGCAAACGAAGCAAGTAATCAGGTCTTTAGTATGAAAGAATTTCACAGGCCCGGACTGGATGAATACTTTTTAAAAATCGCTTCCGTGGTGGCGGAGAGGGCAACCTGTAATCGCCATCACGTGGGTGCCGTTGCCGTTAAAAACAAGCATATTCTTTCCACTGGCTATAATGGTGCTGCTGCAGGTGTTAAAGATTGCCTTGAGTTGGGTTGCCTGCGGGATGAGCTTAACATCCCATCGGGAACACGGCATGAAATCTGCCGCGGCATTCACGCGGAGCAAAACGCTATTATACAGGCTTCGCTCCATGGAGTTAGCATCGAAGGCGCCACCTTATACTGCACACATTCGCCCTGTATACTTTGCGCCAAGATGCTGGCGAATGCGCGCATTAAACGGTTCGTTACATCCGGTAAATATGCCGATGATTCTTTCCTTGATCTTTTCAAGGAAGCCGGCGTTGAATTCGAACGGAAGCCGAAACCGCCTTCCGTAATAACACCTCTCGATTAATTAGTCTAAGCCAGGTTTGGGGGTATTTTGTGAAACAATGCAAGGTTGATAGTAATAAATCAAAATGTAACTGCACCTATGAGCCGTGTTCTCGCAAAGGGGTCTGCTGTGAATGTATTCAGTACCATCAGGAGTTCGCTGAAATGCCTGCCTGCTTCTTCCCGGCGGAAATCGAACGCACTTACGATAGATCGGTGGAACGATTTATCACGGTATACCAGAAAAAGCGCCGCTGAAAGGATAAAAGCTACCAGCGAATATCTATATCGGCCACGGTACCCATAGGCTTCCAGAAAGCACCCAGCGTGGACTTTTCCTTATCCAGGTCTGCCTTCATAGATTTAATCTGATAGAGAGACAACTGGAGGCCACTACGCCAGTTATCCGCTTTACGTGCTTCACTGCTTCCAACTGTGAAGATCTTGCCGCTAATCCAATTGTTATACTGTTGTACCTCGGAATTGAAGGTCTGTACCATGTTATTGTATTTGTTTAACTTATCGTCGTATTCCTGCCGCTTTAGGCAATACTGCTCATAGTATACATAGCCCGGTGATTCAGCGATATCGATACTAATAAATCCGAGTTCTTTACCCTTCACTACATAAGCAATCCTATCACGAGTTTTTATTGATGGTTCGTTGCCACTGTCATCTGATTCCGGTTTAAGCAGAGTTGTAGAATAAACTTCAGCAGTGTCACCTGTAGAATCGGTGAAGATAAGGCCCCTGTCTGTGGTATTGAAAGCGTTTAAAGCGTGTCCCACGGTTTTTCCGGCTAAATTTATTGCCACCCAGGCTGCTTTGATACCTGCTTTCTCAGCATTGTTGTGTACCTCCTGCGCGAAAGCACCGCAGACAAACTCCTTTTCTACATAATCGCGTTCGTCAGTAGTATCGGTATGCAAAAAGGTTTTAACTTCTTCATACGTAGGGTCTTTGGCATCAGGGTTGTTCTCCAGTAACACCTTGAAATTGTAAATACCCCTGTATGGTATCTGTCGTGCACTGCCCTCGCATGCCGGTAACAAAAGAGTAAAAGAAAGTACCAATAACAGAATAAATAATGCAGGGGACTGTTTATTCCGTGTGGCTTTGATACTCAAGGTGCGTTTCCTCTCATGCTGTAAATGCAACCGCAATAATTCTGGCGGTAAAGCTGCCACTGCTTTGCCAGATCAATAGCTCTTTTGAATCCGTCTTTCTTTTTAAAGTCCCTGGGAAAGAATCTATCGCCACCAATTTCGTGACCGATCCTGTTGATTGCGCCGGCGGATTTGCGAGGGCCTACGGTAAGGGTGGAAGTAAAAGCATCAGCATCTTGCTCAAGCATGAACTGGTAGGTATTTTTCAATCTGATAGAGTAGCAAAGCAGACATCGCTGTCCTCCTTCAGGCTCGTTAATAAAGGGCTCCACCGCAGCCAGCCAGTCGGCTGAATTGTAAGGTCCCGCCTCCATCGAAAAACCAAGATGTTTTGCTGTTTTTATAGCTGTGTCCAGCCTACGCTGGTATTCGGCATAAGGATATATATTGGGGTTGTAGAAATATCCTATAACCTGGTGGTGTTCAGACAGAAGCACATCTGCAGCGCCTGCCGCGCAGACACCGCAGCAAATATGTAAAATAACCTTCATGCAGTGGGAATTATACGGTTATCAGGGCTTTTTGCCCTTTACTTTTTCCATGAACCGCCGTTCGATTCTTTTCAAAAAACCGGGATCGGAGAAAGCAACGCTCTGGGCTAAACCGGCGCATTCCAGAGCGTCGGATATACCCATGTTGTAGGTCATATCGACGTTGCGCTTGGCCAGTCCCACGCTTACCATTCCATTACGCATAATCTCATTCGCCCATGTAATCCCCGTCTTTTCAAGGTCTTCAAGTCCCACAATTTCATTTACCAGTCCCCATTTATCTGCTGTTTGCGCATCGATTGTCTTGCCGGTGAGGATAAGCTCCTTGGCCCTGCCGACGCCGACCACCCGGGGCAGCCTCTGGCTACCGCCGCCATCCGGTACCATGCCCATGTTCACCTCAGGTATATTGAACGTAGCATCCGGAGTGCAGATCCTCAAATCGCAGGCCAGTGCCAGTTCCAGTGCGGCACCATAGCAGAAATTATGTATCAATGCTATTACAGGCTTTTCGAGGAGTTCTATTTCGT
>JAPLHI010000049.1 GCA_026389695.1 Chloroflexota bacterium | reverse complement strand
CCGCCAAGCACATAGCTTGGCCTGACCAGTACCGGGTATCCCAGCACCCGGGCCGTGTTCAGCCCTTCTTGTAATGAAGTGACTCCTGCCCCCGGGGGTTGTGGGATATCTAACCTGTTGAGAAAATCCTCGAATCTGCGCCGGTCCTCTGCCAGGTCAATGGCCTCCGCGCTCGAGCCGATTATAGGCATACCGCTTGAAGCCAGAGATTCAGCCAAATTAACTGCAGTTTGCCCGCCGAACTGTACGATTGAGGGGCAGTTAATATAGCGTTGATGCAGAAACGACTCATTCTCGATCACATTTCTCACGCTCTCTTCGTCAAGAGCCTCGAAATATAATCTGTCACTGGTATCGAAATCGGTTGAGACTGTTTCAGGATTAGAGTTAATCATGATACTTTTATAACCGGCCTCCTGGAGCGCCCATGCTGAATGGACACTGCAGTAATCGAACTCGATTCCCTGGCCTATCCTTATGGGACCGCTGCCGATAACAAGAGCCTTGGCGGCATTTATGGGTTCTGCCTCATTCTCTTTCTCATATGTACTGTAGAAGTAAGGTGTCTCAGCATCGAATTCGGCAGCACAAGTATCCACCATTTTATATACAGGGCGGATTTGCCAGTCATTCCTGGTTTGCCGTACCTGTTCAGGTAGGCGATCTGCCAGAGTGCCGATCTGTATATCAGAGAAGCCAAGCCTCTTTGCCTGCCATAAAAGGTCCTTGGTTAAAGACTCTGCCAGTAACCTTTTTTCCGCAGTCACAATATTCTGCATTTTGGTTATGAACCACGGATCAATGCCCGTGTACTCTGATATTTCCTGTACCGGTTTCCCTCTTCTCAGCGCAGCCATGACAGCCCACAATCTGAGGTCATTGGGATAAAGCGGGTAAGAGCCCAGTGTCCCATCCTGGCCCCAGTCCTTACCCTCCCATAGCAGCGATTTATTACCGAACTCGAGTGACCGTACTGCTTTTTGCAGTGCTGCTTCAAAGCTGCGGTCGATGGCCATTACCTCTCCGGTGGCTTTCATCTGGCTGCCGACAGTGCGGTCTCCCGAGGCGAATTTATCGAAGGGCCACCTGGGTATTTTAACCACGCAATAGTCGAGGGCCGGTTCAAAGGCCGCCATGGTCTTGCCGGTTATTTTATTAGGTATTTCATCCAGGTTTTTCCCTGCCGCGATCTTGGCGGCTACTCTGGCAATAGGATAGCCCGTAGCTTTACTGGCCAGCGCAGAGCTTCTGCTGACACGGGGATTCACTTCGATGATGTAGTACTGGCTCTGCTCAACATTGATCTGATCCGGAGACCATTTTCGAGCTACGGTTGCGCTCGGAGTTAGCGCAAACTGGATGTTGCAGCCTCCTTCTATGCCCAACGCCCGGATGATTTTGAGACTGGCTGATCTCAGCATCTGATATTCTTTGTCAGTAAGGGTCTGGCTGGGAGCCACCACTATGCTGTCGCCCGTATGAATACCCATGGGATCGATGTTTTCCATATTACAAACGGTGATGCAATTATCTGCAGCATCGCGCATCACTTCATATTCAAGCTCTTTCCACCCCAGCAGGCATTTCTCAACCAGTACCTGGTGAGTTAAACTCGATGCAAGCCCGTTAGTCACGATTGCTTCAAGCTCTTCCATGGTATGAACGATGCCACCTCCGGTTCCCCCCAATGTGAATGAAGGACGAATGATGAGTGGTAAACCGACTTCACCGGCAAATTTAACGGCTGCTTCTACCGAGTTCACGGTGATGCTTTCGGGAATAGGTTCGCCGATGTCCTGAATCAATTTTTTAAACAGCGAACGCTCTTCTGCCTGTTTGATGCTTTCCAGAGGTGTACCCAGCAGACGCACATTGTATTTCTCAAGAATTCCGGCGTCAGCAAGTTCAACGGCCAGATTTAGCCCTGTCTGTCCTCCTAAAGTTGGCAATAAGCCGTCCGGCCTTTCACGGTCAATAATTCTGGCTATAACTTCGACTGTGAGCGGTTCGATATATACGATATCAGCAATACCTTCGTCGGTCATGATGGTAGCCGGGTTGGAATTAACGAGGACGGTAGTTATACCTTCTTCACGGAGTGATTTACAGGCTTGAGTACCGGCGTAATCGAACTCGGCTGCCTGTCCAATGATAATCGGTCCTGAACCTATTACCAGGACCTTAGAAGGTTTTGGCATTCAGTTGTTTTTCCTTTCACTGACAATATCCAGAAATCTCTGGAATAGATAGATATTATCCTGAGGGCCGGGGGAGCCCTCTGCATGGTATTGGATTGATATTATGGGCAGTTCCCTATGCCTCAGCCCTTCCACCGTGCCGTCATTCAGGTTGATATGGCTTACTTCAAGGCCGCCCTTTAACATCTCGGGGGAAATGGCATATCCATGGTTTTGAGTTGTGATGTAAACCCGTCCGGTTTCCAGATCACGTACCGGGTGATTGGCTCCCCTGTGTCCGAATTTAAGTTTAAAAGTATCTGCGCCGAACGCCCTGCCGATTAATTGATGTCCCAGGCAAATGCCCATCACAGGGATTTTATCGAGAAAACCTTGCATGTTTTCAATAACATAATCAAGTAATGCGGGATCGCCCGGCCCGGGTGAGAGGACTATTCCATCGGGTTTCAGCTTCAGCACATCTTGCGCCGAAGTTGTGCAGGGAACAATTGTGATATTGCATCCGAACCGGCTGAGTATGCGCGCAATATTGAAGCGTAATCCCATATCGACAATCACTATATTTAAGACTGCTGGAGCAGTTTGATCGGATGGCCAGTGATATTGGTCACCTGTAGATACCACCTTAACGAAGTCTGTGGTACCGTAAAGAGGCATTTTCTTGAGTTCAACCATAGCCTCGCCAATGGTGAGTTCGGAGGTCAATATGCCCATCATTACACCGAGTGAACGTAGATGCCTTGTCAGGCTGCGTGTATCTATCTCGCTCAACCCGGGTGTGTTGTTTGCTTTTAAATAGTCGTCGATCGTGGATATTTTTTGCCAGTGACTTGGAACGGGGCAATATTCTCTGACTACAAAACCGCGTACCTGGATTTTGCCAGACTCAATATCCTTCTGGTTGATGCCGTAATTCCCGATCAACGGGTAAGTGGGAATAACGATCTGACCCGCAAATGACGGATCGGTCAACATCTCCTGATAGCCCGTCATGCTGGTGATAAATACAACCTCTCCTGATGCTGTCCCGGCTGCGCCAAACGAAGTACCCTCATAGAATACCCCGTCTTCAAGAACCAAGATGGCTTTCTTTGTCATGATTACTCTGATACTTTAAGCGTGTTATCCCGGTAGACAAGATTTCCTTGAAATATAGTGGCGACGGCTGATCCTTTAAGATTTTTTCCATTGAATGGGGTGTTTTTACCCTTCGAATAGAAACTGCCGGCATTTATCGTCCAGACCTTGTTCAAATCCAGTAGAACGATATCTGCCGGTGATAATTGCTTTAAACTACCTGTAGCTCCATATTTTTCGCCGATAATTCTTACGGGTTTGTAGGTGAGGCAAGCGAGCAATGTTGTCAATTTTATTTTACCTGTGTCAACGAGCGTCATAAGAACAGCGAAGGCTGTTTCAAATCCACTTATTCCAAAGGCAGCAGCCTCAAATTCGCATAGCTTATCTTCAGGAGAATGTGGCGCATGATCAGTGGCGATTGCATTGATGGTTCCGTCGTTTAAAGCACAGATTAAAGCCTCCATATCTTTCTGTGATCTAAGAGGGGGATTGACTTTAGCGTTGGTGTCATAAGCCAAAGCAATATCATTTGTTATGGTATTTTTTAAGACGGCCTCCTCAGTCAAAGTCAAATGGTGTGGGGTGACGTCCGCTGTAATACTTACGCCGTTATTTTTTGCGTTTCGGATCAGTTCTACCGTGCCTGCCGTACTTACGTGTGTAATATGTAACCTTGCGCCTGTCATTTTAGCCAGGGCAATATCACGGGCAACGACCGATTCTTCAGCGGCGGCAGGTATTCCTTTAAGTCCCAGCCTTGCGGCAACCCAGCCATCATTAATCTGACCGTCTTTAGATAACTCGATATCTTCGCAATGATCAATGATCGGAACATTCAGGGAAGCGGCATATTCCATTGCCAGTGACATTATGCGTGAATTGCTTACCGGGCTTCCGTCATCGCTGAAACCCACACAGCCGCCATTTGTTAACTCTCTCATCTCGGTTATTTCTCTTCCGGCTCTGCCTTTGGTAATACATCCTACCGGTAATACCCGGATGGATGCTTTGCGGGAAGCGGTGTCTTTTACATAATTAATAGAAGCCAGGTTATCCAGCGGCGGATTGGTATTTGGCATACAGCATACGGTGGTGAAACCGCCACGTGCCGCGGCGGATGTTCCTGTTTCTATAGTCTCTTTTGCCTCAAATCCGGGATCACGCAGATGGCAATGCAGATCAATGAATCCCGCGCAGGCAACAAGCCCGCTAGCATCAATTGTACGAAGGTTTGCTTTACTTACGTCTTTGCCAATAGATTTGATCTTGCC
>JAPLHI010000167.1 GCA_026389695.1 Chloroflexota bacterium | reverse complement strand
CTTATCGGATTGGAAAAACCAAATTCGGTATTTAGCCACCTGTAAAAAGTCTTTATAGCCCTATCGCTGGCATGCCGGGTGGCCAATCCGTTTTGATTGGGTGGTATAGTATTCAAATAGCGTTGAATTGATACCGCAGTTGCTTTCAGATAATTTACTTCCGAAATAAATGGCCTTAATCTATCTTTATAGAATTCAATAGTCTTGTTGCTTACACCCATATACTGGCGTGACTGTAAAAACAGTTGAAAGTAATCCGGAACTTTCTTCTCAGGTAGTAATTTGTTTAATGCTTCCAGAAATTTCAAAGAGGCTGGTTTTTCACCATTAATGACCTTTGAAATATATGATTTATCGAAATTGGTCAACGCTGCAATCTGGGAAATGGTCATTTTGTTGACCATTTTAGCTATATCGTGCTGCCTTCCAAGCAGGGTGTCGCGGGTTCGAATCCCGTCTCCCGCTCCATAGATTCAAAATTTGATTAGAGCCCATCTGAGCTGAATAACCCGGCAGTCACAACTTCCGGGGCCTGGATTCCTGATTACCTTTGGCCATAGTAATAATAAGATCGACTATTACATCCGTGTATTGGTCGATAGTACGCTGGTCTTTTATTAGCCACCGCTTTAACGCCCATGTCTGGCACATCATGAGTATATTAATCGCCAGGATGAAAGGGTCGCTGACATGAAATTGCCCCTCTTTGTTCCCCCGTTCAATTATTTCCTGAAATACATCGTCTACTCTTTTCTCAGCCTCCATAGTGCCTAGCCGGTCCTCGTCTCTGACCTGAGTCTGCGCGTGGTACCAGAATGCAATCACCCTACGCCTGTCATGAGTCAGTCGGGCATAATCCCTTACTGCCTTCTCAAGCAACTTTTCAGGTAGCAGGCGCTTCATCTCCCTGCGGACAGACTTCTCCCATCTGGTTACATCGTTATCATGAATTTGCTTGAATATAGCAGGGAAATCATCTTTAGATTTGATATAGTAATACAGGTGCCCCGGACTGATGTTGCACGCCTCGCCAATATCCCTGGTCGTGGTTGGACCATACCCTTTTTTATGAAAAAGGTCGGCAGCCACCTGCACAATCTGCAGAAGCCTGGCGCTGGCTTTCTTGTTCATCCCTGCAATACTCAGGTCATCAATTGTAATATCGGCAGGGGTGGGCTTTTGATTGCGGGCCGTGCCTGATTTACGTTCTGTCACTCTAATCACCCTGTTTCAAAATATTCTCTAAAGTATAGATCAATCCTAACATAACCATCAAAACAAATTGCAATAATCACAGCGTTATTTTGGTATTGGATCAAGATCACCCCGAACCATGGTTATGATAAGCTCCTCACATGTACCCGCGTACTGGTCAATTGTACGCCGGTCTTCGATTACCCATCTTTTCAAGGCCCAGGTGCTGCACATCATATGAATATTACATGCCGTCAGAAAGGGGTCGCTCACATGGAACCGCCCTTCTTTGCAGCCAAGTTCGATAATTTCCCTGAATACATTGACTATACGCTTTTCCAAATCTCTAATATCCGCACTATACTCCGGTTTAACTTGTGTAGCTGCGTGATACCAGAAAATGGCCATCTTACGCCTGAGATGGAGTAAATGAAGGTAATCCCGGACGGCTGTGCTCAGCAATGTCCCGGGTGGCAGACGTTTTATCTCCCTCCGAATCGACTGCTCCCACTTGTTGATATCGTTTTCATGGATTGCTTTGAAAATCGCCGCAATGTCATCTTTTGATTTAATATAGTAATAAATATGCCCCGGGCTGATGCCGCATGCTCTTCCTATATCCCTGGTTGTAGTAGGACCATATCCCTTCCAGTGAAAAAGTTCTACCGCCGCCGTCACTATTTGCAGTAATTTAGCACTGGCTTTCTTATCGATCCCGCTTATGTTCAGGTCATCGATTGTTATATCCGAACGCACCGGCTTATGAACCCGGCTTTTGCCTGTTTTTTCCCCACTCACTTAAATGCTCCCCGTAAATAAATATGCACGTCATATTGTTCCACCCACACGGCCGTTGAAATGATCGGTTTCTACTGCATACCTCTTGACAAAATTTTAAGATTAATGTTAAAGTTATGACCTATTATAGAGCAAGCGTTCGCACCATTGCAATGGTTGTCCCGATGTCAAATACAGGAGTAATTCAGCTTTATAAATATTCCGCATGTCTATTGACAGAATTTTAAGATTAATGTTACATTTATTACTCATTATCGAGCGAGTAGTCGAACGATAACGATGGTTGTCCCAATGTCAGATATAAAAGTAATTTTGCGAGCTTACTGAACCGAAGACTGTGCCAGATGTATTGCCGTTAAAAAGTTGATCACCGAATTTAAATTGTGATTTAATTACAAGGAGGTGGTATGGGCTGAAAGTCATTCAGGGCAATTAAGGGTCAACATTAAATAAGGAGGACTGAACAGTCGATGAAAAAGTGGTACAACGTTTTAGCAATTTTAGTGACCGCGGCTATTGTGCTCGGCACATTTGGCATGGCCTGCGAGCAAAAACCAGCGCCGGCTGAACCCACCGGACCTATCACCATAAATATCGGATTGCCTATGGCCCTTAGCGGCACAGCATCTCCATGGGGCAAGATTCCCACACCATTTCGCGAAGCCTGGATCGAGATATTCAACAGGGAAGGCTTCCAGGTAAATGGCAAGACATACAAGCTTAATTTAGTTCAGGTTGACGACGAGAACACAGCCGAGGGCGGCGCTGCCGCTGCCAAGCAGCTAATCTACGGCGATAACTGCAAGTTCTTTGCCGGGCACTGGACCTGGAATTTCTCGGCCATAGCGGCCGTGACCAACCCGGCTAAAGTCATTTTCGTGACCAGGACCGGCAGTCCCGATGCTTTGCCTGCCAGTTGGGGCGGCGCATATGACCCTAAGAAAATGCCTTATGTTGTCTTTGGCACTCCGTCTCAAGACGAATTCACAAACTGGTGCTACTCGATTGTAGATGCATACCCCAACTACAAGAAGCTGGGCATATTGGACTCAACCGTAGGCAAAGGCGGCCCGGGCTGGGTAAAGGTACAGGCTGACCTTGATAAAGCGGGAATCAAGTGGCAGAGTGAGTGGTTCACGCCCGGCACCACAGACTTTGCTCCCATTATCACCAGATTTAAAGAAGAAGGTTGTGATATCGTCTTTGTCGCCGGGTGGATCGGTGAATATATGGCGTTCCTAAAACAGCGGTGGGAGATGGGCTACAAAGACATGAAGGTTGCCTGTTCAGGACCGTTTGTAAGCATAGACATGTACAAAATGGTTGTCGGTGCCGATGCCCTTGAGGGCGCCATCGGCGCATACGAGGATAACTCAAAATTCAAGATTACCAAGGTTAACCCCAAGTACATCGATATGTGCCAGGAAGCCCTCAAGATTGCAGCGCAGAAGACAGGCAAACCGTATGAGTATACCGGCGAAATAAAGTGGGTACCGGCTCACACACAGATACTGGTCCAGGCTATGCAGAAGGCCGGCACTGTGGACGATCCTGATGCCATTATGAATGCCATCCGCGGCGGCACGTTTGACACCGTTGTAGGCAAGTGGACAATGTCGGGTGCCGAGACATACGGGTCAGCTGTGAATTTCGGAGACACCGGCGCCCTGTGCATCATCAAGGACGGCAAAGAAGTGTATCTTAGCGAACATCCTATGGAACCAATTCCCTAATAACTCAGAAATTAGATAAGGAGAATTTGGTATGCCCCCCGCCGGAATATGGGTTGACGGACTGGTTCAAAGCTGCATCTATGTGACCATGGCATTCGGCATGGTACTGGTATTCAGCATACTGGGTATCTTGAACTGGGCACACGGCCAGTTCTACATGCTGGGCGGCTTTGTCGTCTATTACGCCGTCACGGCGGCGGGCATACCCTTTCCCCTGAGCCTGCTGGTATCCGGCCTGGTTGTAGGCGGATTGGGTATGGTGGTTGAGAGAGTCGTCATCGAGCGCCTTACCGCCCCGGGCTACGGCCTGTTGTCCGTGACGGCAGCCACCAATGCGCTCATCTTCTTCTTTGAGGGCTTTGCCGGACTGGCATTTGGGCTAATGAATAAGGGAATGGCCACGGAGCTGCCCGGCCTGCTTGACCTGGGTCCTGTCAGCATCAGTTATCAGAAGGTCGCCGTGATCATTTTTACTCTCGTTATTATGATCGCCATGTATGTCGTGCTCAACCGTACCAAGGTGGGAAAGGCCATCAGGGCTACATCCCAGGAACCAAATGCGGCAAGCCTCTACGGTGTCAATGTAAGATGGGTCCAGGTAATTGTTATGGGCATCGGTTGTGCGCTGGCTGCCATGGCGGGGGGCCTTATCGGGCTTGTCCAGTCGATCAATCCTTTCATGGGGCGTATCCCCATGATCATGTCGCTGCTGGCCGTTGTCATTGGAGGCCTGGGCAGCCTGACCGGCGCCATCGTTGGTGGCATCATGCTGGGTCTCCTCAATAGCGTCATAGCTTATCAGATATCTTATTACTCAGAGGTTGCCCTCTTCATGCTGGTAATTCTAATCCTGCTGATCAGGCCGCAGGGCCTGTTTGGGGCTGCACCGAAATGATAATTGGTCGCTACTACATAGACCACAAGAGCGTAGTGCCCAAGATGGTCATCGGGGTGCTGATTGCGCTTGTCACTATTTTCCCGATGTTCACGACCAGTATGGTGACATTGTCCGCTATCATCATGAGCGGCATCTGGGCAATTGCTGTCATGGGCTTTCTGCTTATATTAAGGACCGGCCAGTTCAGCCTGGGGCAATCCGCATTTATGGCTATAGGCGGCTATATTTCAGCCATACTCACCGTCAGAATGGGCATACCCTACTGGCTCGGTTTTCTGGCTGCGGGTGTCGTTTCAGGGCTGATAGCGCTTTTAATCGGCATGATTGTACTGCGCGCGGGGGGGATATATTTCTCCATCATCACGATTGCCTTCGGGGAACTGGTGAGGATCGTGGGGCTGAACTGGGAGACTGTCACCAAAGGGGCCACCGGGATACTGACCCAGCCACCGGAGCCGATATCGATAGGGGCTTTTGTAATAAACTTCGCTGACGGCGTAGTGCCCTA
>JAPLHI010000201.1 GCA_026389695.1 Chloroflexota bacterium | reverse complement strand
AGCCAACGGCTCAGGGAATTTAGGCACACTTCCCAAACCGCCGTTAGCAGGATCTATTTCCGTTTTGATATTGGCGAAGGCCATTTCCATTAACCCCGGATTTATAGTATCCGAGTTCTGTGCAATCTGAGGCTTTTTCAGCAATATCGACTGTAATTCGCCGGTAATTTCGTCTACATCTACCCTGTTTTTTTCGTATGAATGTTTCATAGCCATCAATAAATCGAAAAAACCTGTCAAACTCCCCTGTGTCTGCGGTGGAAAATATGTACCGCCGTAATAGGGAAGACCCGCCGGGGTGAGGAATACACTTAACGGCCAGCCGCCCCTGCCTGTCATAGCCTGCACTGCTTCCATATATACATTGTCGATATCCGGACGCTCCTCGCGGTCCACTTTTATGCTGATAAAATTATCGTTGAGATAATCGGCCGTATCCTGGTTTTCAAAGGATTCATGCGCCATCACATGGCACCAGTGACAGGCTGAATAGCCGATGCTGAGAAAGACGGGCTTATCCTCATCAACTGCCCGTTTAAAAGCTTCTTCACACCACGGATACCATTCCACAGGATTCTCCGCATGCTGCAGCAAATAAGGACTGGATTCTCCGGCTAAACGATTTCGTTTATTAATTGTTCTGCTCCACCTGTTTTAATCCTGCCTAAACTTTAGCAGTAAAAGGAGCGACCGGCAAAACCATTTCAATGTAGGCTAAGCATTTTTACCTAATCATTTTGAGGTGGTTATGCGCTTTTGCGCAAATGCAAATTAAGCGTTAGGACGGATGGCGGTTCGTTCAGAGCATGGTAAATTTTAATCAGAAAAGAAAACAGGGCCACAAAAATACTAAAGGAGGTAACGACAATGGCTGAAGTAATTGAAAAGACTAAAAAGGGAACCCCCGTAGAGGAAACCAACGGGGTGAACTTCTGGGCAGACAAGCAGGCATGCTGGGAAAAATGCCATTGTCCCGAAATGATCAAGGCGGAATGCCCGGCAACCAATTATCAGTTTGTCGCCTGCTGGGAAATTGAGGGGACTTACTGCAAGCTCGATGATAATGGCGCTACAGGTAAGGACACCAGCATCTGCGAAGTGTGCAGAGTCTACAAGAAGTATGGCAACGGCGAACCGATCAGGATCAAACTTTTCGGCAAGGGCATGGACACTCAGTTGAAAGAGCTGGCTAAAACAGCTAAATAAAATACTCATCGTCAATCATAAAAGGGCTGATCGTCAAGACCAGCCCTTTTTATTTAGCAGGCAATAGCTACACGGCAAATATATTTTTTGAAATGTGACTTTTATTACTTGCATATATTAAAAAATTGCTATAATTGGCTGTCAACAGCATATGCAGGATGCAGGGCAAGTACGAACATTGGTTGGGACAAGCAATAATTAGATTTCGAAGGGTACTCCAACCAGACGAGAGGTAAAGGATATGAAAGAAGAACAATCCAAAATAGTTGATGTCCTTAAATATGCCATCCAGATGGAGCTCGACGGTAAGAAGTTTTATACCCTTGCGGGAAAGGAAAGCCAGAATAAAGCCGGCAAAGAATTGTATCCCTGGCTGGCTGTGCAGGAAGATGAACACAGGAAGCGATTTGAACGAATTTATAGAGCTATAGCTGCAGCTAAAGGCTGGCCTGAAATTGATGTGAAGCCGGACAAGACTAAAAAGCTGGTAACCCTGTTTGCCAGTGCTATTAAAAAAGCCGGCATCGCTGTGAAGGCAAGTTCAGCAGAAGTTGAGGCGGCGGAGAAAGCTATGGAGCTGGAAATCAAATCCAGGGATTATTACAGGCAGCAGGCTGATAAATCGGGGTCAGATATAGAAAGGAAATTTTACACGCAGATATCCTCCGAAGAGCATGGTCATTACCTGGCTATTGTGGACTACAAAGAATATATTTCCGACCCGGTCGGCTGGTTTACCCGGACCGAGCACCACCTGCTTGACGGGGCATGATTAATCTTATAAAGGAGCGCACCGGATGAGCGATACTACTCTGGAAATCAAAGACCTCAGTGTGGAAGTAGAGGGGCGGCAGATACTACATGATATTAATTTTACTGTCAAGACCGGTGAGACACACGTGCTTTTTGGTCCTAACGGCAGCGGCAAGACTACTCTGCTGATGACCATCATGGGCTCTCCTAAGTACAAGGTTACCAGGGGAAGCATCATGCTTAAAGGGAAAGACATCGTTAATCTGCCCATGGATGAGCGGGCACGCATGGGAATCGGCATGTCCATGCAGAGACCGCCGGTTGTCAGGGGCGTTAAAACCAGAGACATGGTGACCGCCTGCGCCAGGGGCCGGGAAACTGAAGAAGAGCTTAACTCCAAAAAATAATAACCAACAGCTATAAATAAAGATTAAAAAT
>JAPLHI010000034.1 GCA_026389695.1 Chloroflexota bacterium | reverse complement strand
GCGTGAACAATTTACCGCGGCGGAACAATTATGGCAGAAAGAACAGCAAGATCTCAAAGGGAAAATAGAGTCACTAAAAAACGAATTATCGGATCTGGAGAGGAAGCGAGAAGAGGCGCTGGCGGCCGTTGATAAAGATGCTCTGACTTCGTACGAAAGCATTAAGAAAACCAGAGGACATGCAGTGGTAAAGGTGGAGCAGGGAAGGTGCCTGGGTTGCAGGGTGATGCTTTCAGTCAGCGAGTTGCAAAGGGTGCGGGGTGGGACAATTGTCACGTGCAGCAACTGCGGCCGTATACTGTACCTGAGTTGAATTATTTGACCTGTTATTACACAGGGTGTACATTAGAATTGGCCAAGCAGGCCGGGTGATCGCTGCGGTTGAATAGATCGCAGAGGAAAGTCCGAACTCCACCAGGCGGGGTGCTGGGTAACGCCCAGGAGGGGTAACCCTACGGAAAGTGCAACAGAAACATACCGCCCTTTGCAAAAAGGGTAAGGGTGAAATGGTGAGGTAAGAGCTCACCGTCGGCCGGGTGACCGGCCGGACGTGCAAACCCCACCCGGAGCAAGACCTAATAGGGGGCGATGGCATGCCTGGGCTGACCCCGGGTTGGTCGCATGACCGCAGTGGTAACACTGCGGCTAGATGGATGATCACCGCTCTGCTTTATGCAGGGCACAGAATTCGGCTTACAGGCCTGCTTGGGCCATCTAAAATTTGAAACGAAATCAACTGCTTCTCATACTGAGTGTCTTTGTTAAGCATCGTAACAGGTCAGTCTCACAATTTGCCGGACTGACCTGTCCCTGCCTGGTTCGGCGTTTAGTTTGAATAACAATCGCGCAAATTATTATATTTTAACGCGAGATCCGAAACCCACGTGCAACAGCGCTTTAATTGCGGCGAGAAGTGCCACAGGTGACATCAAGGCAGCGAAATATACCAGTATGCTGGCTGCCATTTTACCAACGCCGAGAAACGTAACGTGAGCAAAGGCGGCTGTCATTGCCAGGAGGGCAATAGTGGACAGGAGCAGTGTATTAATTTCCTGGTTGTCTTTGACAAAGGCTACATAAATAATACCAATTATCAAGCCAAAGACTGCAAGTAATATTCCGATAATGGCATTTTCCGGAAATACCAGGCCTCCCACAACAGCAAGTATTAGACCTATGCAGAACAATATGAAACTGATTAGACCCCAAGTTTTGCTCATAACAATCCTCCTTTTTACTTTGTAATTACAGCTAAAATTAGTATAGCATTTTCACATAAAAAAACATATACGTATTGCTACCTAATTTAATCCGGAAATATACCTATTGTGCATAAATCGGTGTATATCAGACATATGATGGAAATCGGGCTTGACGGATGTAAAATTGATTCATATACGTATAATCAAACTTTATATCTTATTTAGCCGGAATCCCCCAATTACAGTATAATGCTGGTGATACCAGAGAATAGAGGTTTTATTTTAAATCGCATGAAACTATCCAGCCGAACACCCGTTAATAGCTAATACATCTTATTTCCGGAGGTTATAAAACAAATGTCCAAGAAAATGATTTTAATGTCAAGAATAATGTTGCCTGTGATGGTAATTTTAATGGTATTGCCGTTTTCAGGCTGCGATACCCTCAAGATGATATCCGGTGAAGCTGCCAAGTATGTACCCGGTGAGGCTGACCAGAAAACCCTGCAAGCGCTGCCGCCTGAATTCCTCATGCTGAGCCAGGCCTGGCAGATCGTGCAGAAAGACTATGTTGATAAAAGCAAGCTTGACCCGGTGAAGCTGGCACAGGGAGCTGTGAGGGGCATGGTTGAAGCTATCGGTGATCCTTATACGGCCTATGTTCCACCTGATGCGCATAAACTGGAAATGGCCGGGCTGACCGGTAAATACCAGGGAATCGGAGCCTATATCAGCAAGAAGGACAAGCTCATTGTTATTCAAGCGCCCATGCCCGGATCTCCTGCTGAAAAAGCTGGGCTAAAACCGGGTGACGCTATTTTGAAGATAAATGATGAATCGACCGAGCTGCTTAGCTCTACAGAAGCAGCACTGAAAATACAGGGACCTGCCGGTACGGTTGTAAAGCTGACCATCGGTCGTCAGGGGGTGACGGAGCCGTTCGATAAGGAAATAGTACGCCAGGAAATTAAAGTGGACTCCGTCACATCAGAGATGAAAGGCGATATAGCGTACGTGAAGATTCAGCAGTTTGTAGATTCCACCAACGCTGATTTCCAATCTGCCCTCTTAAAAGCTGCTAATAATGGGGCCAAGGGCATTATCCTCGATCTGCGCAATAATCCCGGCGGTCTTCTCAGCCAGGCAATTGATATTTCCAGCCAGTTCCTCTTACGAGGCATGGTTGTCAAGGTCATGGATGCCGAGGGGAATGAACGCCCCTATATGGTGAAGCCAGGCGGCGTTGCCAAAGACATCCCTGTCGTGGTGCTTGTCAACGGCGGCAGCGCTAGCGCCAGCGAGATAGTAGCCGGGGCCCTTCAGGCTAACGGCAGGGCCAAGCTGGCAGGTACCAAGACATTCGGTAAGGGAAGTGTCCAGGTAATCCGCAATATGGATGACGGGTCTGCCATACACGTCACTATAGCCAAATTTTATACACCTACCGGACAGGCTATCAACGGTGTCGGCCTGACGCCTGACTTTGTGCTTGCAGATCTTAAAGATGATGACCTGGTAAAGTGGGCCGAAGATTATCTGAATAAGCAGATTTCGGTGGAACCGGTACCGGCAACGCCCTGAAATTATAGTCAGCTAAGGCCGGAGCATATCTGAAAAATACCGGTGGAATCTGGTGTCGTCAGTTAATTCGGGATGAAATGACGTTGCCAGCAGGTTTTTTTGTCTGGCTGCCACGATAACGCCGTCGGGTAGCCTGGCAAGTATTTCCACCCCTTTGCTGACACTGTCAATATATGGGGCGCGAATAAAAACCCCGGGGAAGGGACCTTCCTTGAACAGGGTGACATTAAGTTGAGCTTCGAAGCTGTCTATCTGCCTGCCGAAGGCATTACGTTTCACAGATATATCCATCAGTCCGAGGGTTTGCAAAAGAGAACCATCGGGATTAAAGACGTTTTTTGCCAGGCAGATAAGGCCCGCGCAGGTGCCCCAGACAGGTAAATTTTTATGGGCAAGCTTTTTTATGGTATCAATCAGGTTGAAGCTCTGCATGAGTTTTAACATGGTTGTGCTTTCTCCGCCGGGGATAACCAGACCTTGAATGCCCTCCAGCTCTGCGGGGAGCCTGACCTCTTGGGTTTCGAGCCCCAGCTTATTAAAAATCTTTATGTGTTCTATATACGCGCCCTGTAGCGC
>JAPLHI010000102.1 GCA_026389695.1 Chloroflexota bacterium | reverse complement strand
CCGGGGGTAGCCTTTGTGCTGGCAGCAGCAGCAGTCTGGGACCCTGCTTTTGTAGCTATAGCAGCCGGCACAGGTGACGCCATAGGTGAAATGACATCTTATTGGGTGGGTTACGTCGGGGAGAAAATAATTGTCGATGAACGTCTGCCGGCTTATCAGAAAGCCGTATACTGGATGAATCACTACGGCACGTGGGCGATTTTTGCTGTTGCACTTGTGCCGGTTATGCTTTTTGATCTGATAGGTATTGCTGCAGGGGCCTTAAAAATACCCTGGTGGAAATTCTTACTTGCAGCCTGGGCAGGCAAGGTGCCGCGTGCTTTCCTGGTAGCTTATATGGGCCACCAGATACCTTTATTGGTGCATCCCTGGATCAGATAATTTACGGATTATTGAGCGGGCCAATCGCTCCTCGTCCATTTTGGTTTTAACTTCTCCATTTAATTTTGCTTTAAGCACATCCTGCAAGACTATTCCGACAAGACGGCCTTCCGGTACTCCCATCCTTGCCATGTCCCTGCCGTTTAACAGGGTTTTGGTAAAGCGAAGGTTATCTAAATAGAGCTCCAAATACGTACGTATCCGATGTGATCCGGTGCAAAGGGCATTTGCCCGGATTGCGGGTGGGGAGAAATCCTTAAGCAAATAGTATATGTCAGCACGTTTAATTTCCTTTTCATCCAGCAGGGCAAGCTTGTTTTTCAGTTTTAATGTCAGGCGGCATAAATTGTCAAGCTTGCCCCCATGTATATTAAGTCGCCCCAGCAACTCATCAAGTTCGGATTCATTTAAACTATAAACCAGAAGGCAATAATACAGTTGAACAGCCGAAGCAGGTTTGGCCTGCTTTCTCACGCGGGAAAAGGTTTCGTTAAAATGGTCGTTCCAGTGCAGGCCAGTTTGCAGTTTTTGCAGTACTGCAAGCTCGTCGGCCCGATGAAGAATTTTTTCAGGTTGTAGTTCGCTAAACCACAATGAAATTTCTTTTCTTAAGCGGTCGCCGCTGATACTATCCAGCATATCCAGATCGCGCGCTATTAATTTTTCAGTCTTCGTTTCGAGCTTGAAGTTCAGCCTCTGCTCGTAACGAATTGCGCGCATGATCCTGGTGGCATCGTCTGTAAAACTTTCGCTATGCAATACCCGTATAAGCTTTTTTTCGAGGTCTTGCTTGCCATTATATATATCAATTAACTCACCGAACTTTCCGGGGTTGATGCATAAAGACATGGCATTGATTGTAAAATCTCTGCGGAATAAGTCCTCCGTTATGTCACCGGATTTAACGGACGGTAGCGCTCCCGGGCGGCTGTATGTTTCTCTGCGGCAGGTTGCCAAATCTATACGGAAATCATCAACTTTTAATGTCGACGTACCGAATTTTCTATAAGATGTAATCCTGGTATTGGGGAGTTGTGCCAATAAATCTGCCAATTTGATAGCATCTCCCTCGACCATAATATCGATATCGTCGCTTTTCCGGTCCAGAAGCAGGTCGCGTACTACGCCGCCAACCAGGTAAAGCCCGTATGACATACCGTGGGCTAATTCCCCTGCTTGTATAATCAATCGAAAAACGGGCTCAGGAAAAGCGTCTTTAATAAGTTTGAAATAGTTTTGCGGCATTTAGCTGTCAGTTTCAGAAGTGGCCAAATTTTTCATAATTTCATTAACAGGTTCCCTGGTTATGAAGCGGTCATAGATGAAGAGCATGATGTTAGCAACACCAAATACTATGAATCCGGCCAGGCCGGTAATTCCCACCATAAGATCATCTCCACCTGAAATAAGTAAGATCGGTATCCCTGCCGTAGCATTGATAGTTCCGTGAAAAATGGAAGCCGCTATAACAGATCGCGACTTGAGCCTAATATAGCTGAAAAACGGGGCAATTATGATTGTCCAGGCCGTCATCATAAGCACTCCGATCTGTGGGTGTTGTGGATAATTATATCCCTGCAGTATAAGCGGAGCATGCCAGATCCCCCAGATTAACCCGATGAGCGCCGAGGATTTCCAGAAGCCCAAGAAGTTCAGTTCTTTCTGCAGGAATCCCCGCCATCCTAGTTCCTCTCCGAAGCCAAATACGGCATTGATGGTGGTGCCGGCTATAAGGCCTTGTATCAGGATCAGCCAGAACGGATGTACCGATATGTCTACCAACTGCTGTTTCATTTGCTCGATTTGTTCAAGTGTCAGCGTCCCCTTAAGCGAATTAAAGAATCCTGACATGTCGGGTGTAAATGTTACTCCCGGAAGCAACAGGCTGACACCCATTGTAGCGATAGCGATTACAGGAGGCAGGAACCAGGCTAAGAAAAACCAGGTGTTTATTTTAAAAGAGATGCCCAGCGGTTTGACCAGGGGTTCCTTGAATATAGCTTTTTGCACTATGACAGTGACGATCATGGGTATCAGCATATATGCTACGCCAAGCAAAGCTACTCCGAGGCTGTCCCATTTACCTCTAAGCGCGAGGTAAATATAAACCATGGAATAGTTGATCAGGAAAGTCAACCCGAGAAAAAGCAGGATCTTTTTAGCCCGTAAACTCATTTTTAGACGCCCCTCAGTTATCCGTTTGATTTATTATTCGAGCTTGCTAAATCTTACAGTATAGCTCCACATGTTGCCAGAAGAACCTGCATATGCTAAACCTGATTTCTTAATCATATGTCTGATAGTGGATCGTAACGGGTAATCAGGATCAGGCAGCTACTCCGATACAAGCAGTGTTTCCTTGTAGCTCACTATTGCACCGGGCATTTACGGTTTTGGCAGATTAATATTTGAGGTATCTCGATTGACTGAGCAACAGCCTTCGATGGCCTGTAACTGTTCCATCGTGCCGAAGGCGGTAAGGCTACCCCCAAATTCTATTTGCGTTGCCATGCTCGGATTAATAACCAGGTTGCCTTCTTTTTCCCTGACGGCCAGGATGCGAACTCCGGGGAATTTATCTTCTATATTTTTAATATTTGATCCTATTAGAGTCGATCCTTCTCCAATGAATACTTCCTCTACAAGGAACTCTCCTTCTTTGCCTGCCAGGACTGTTTCTATGAATTGTACGGTAGTGGGGCGCAACGCCAGCCGGGCCATCTGTTGACCGCCGATGACTTCAGGCAGAATAATATGAGTTGCGCCAGCCTGCCTCAGTCTTCTGGCAGCCTCATCGTTGCTGGCACGCCCTATAATAATAAGTTTGGGATTCAGTTCCCGTGCAGTTAAGACGGCATAAGTATTATACGCATCGTCACCGAAGGCCGTGATGAGGCTTCTTGCATGTTCTATACCGGCGCGTACGAGCACTTCATGGCTAGTGGCATCGTCCATTATTGTCAGACAGTCCTCTTGCACTGCGCGTGTATAGCTGTTAAGACTGTGGTCGATGACCACAAAATCAGCTTTCTGTAATTTGAGTGTACTGGCGATTGCTTCACCGACACGGCCGTAGCCACAGAGGATGAAATGCTGGTTGAGCTTCCTGATCTTGGCTTCCATACGACGCCTCCTGAAAATTCCGAACTCACCTTCCAATGTTGCCCGAACGAAACTGGTTAAAATATAGAAGGCGGTTCCAACGCCTCCTAAAGTCAGAACAATAGTGAATACCCGCCCGCCTGTAGACAGCGGGTGAACCTCAGCGAAACCGACGGTGGCTATCGTTATCACCGTCATATAAAAAGCATCGAAGAAATCCCATCTTTCTATAACAACGTAGCCGATAGTCCCGAAGAGAAGCAAAAATAATAGGGCTAAAGACCACTTGATGAGGCGGCTTTTATTGTCCATTATGACAGTCCGTGAGAATTAGACTCGGTATAGTATTAATTGATCTTGCTAAGGATATCGTCAATTTCACTAATAGTCTGAAAGCGTTCTGTCTTAATTTCTCTGATAATGCCGTTTGAATCAATAAATAAAGAGGTTGGGAAAAGCGGTGGTTTATATATGCTGTCCACCTGTCCCTCAGTATCCAGGAGAACCGGGAATATAAGGTTTTCCTTGCCAACGAAATATTTTACTTTATCAATATCGCCACGTACATTAACCGCAAGGATGATTAGCTCATCACGGGTGTATTTGTTGAATGCGGTCTGTAATAGCGGCATCTCTGTCTCACACGGAGGGCACCCTTCCAACCAGAAGTTCAATAACACTCTTTTGCCTTTGAACTGGCTCAAGCTGATTTTATCGCCATCGAGCGACGTTAATGTAAAGTCAGGAGCACGTTTTCCAATCTGAGGAGCAGATTCAACCCATCCCCGAGTTTTCGCTGGTTCTATCTCCTGGCTTGATTCCCGACCGCTGCCGTCTTTAGCCCTTACCTTTACATAATACTCTGTTTCCGGTTTGAGACCTTCAATTTTTACCGCATGCCATATGGTGAGTTTGTCTCCCTGGCTGGCCGTACCTGTGTAATTCTTGGATAAACCGAAGTCCACTTCACTGGTGGTCGGTTCGTCGGTCTTCCATGACACAGTGATGGAAGAATCGGTGATAAAACTGCTACCGATATTGGAGATCTCCGGATAGCCGGTATCCTTGTTAGAAGTGGTCACCAGGTAACGTCTGGAAACAATAGTATTTGCCAGAGCCGCATAAGAGTGCTCCGACACATTGATGTTATCGATATTGTAAACAATCCTGATACGATAAGACGTGTCCGGTGATAAGTCTCTTAACGTAAGAGAATGCAGAGTAACCGGAGACGAGGTTATGACTGTCTCGATATTTTTGCCGTCTATATCAACCTGCGTAGTGGTGGGTTTTTCGGTTATCCAGCTGACAGCGGCGCTTTTTTCTGTAACGGATTGGATTAGTACTTCCATAATGGGAGGCTTGGTAGATTTTATGGCATTCTTTTTATCCATATTGTAGATGATCTGCTCAAAATCGCTCGAATTAATCAGTGGTCCTTCGATCTTTGATTTAATCGTACCATTCCTGTCGATGAAGACGTAAGTTGGTTCATAAGAGATATTATAGTTATTGCGCAGCTTCCCGAAGGAGTCTGCTATTACCGGGAAATCAACTCCGTAATCATTGATAAGTTTATCCATCTCGTTATTACTGGTACCGGAAGCTATTGCAATGACCTCAAGATCATTCCTCGAGTACTTCTTGTATAGCTCGTTGAGCTTATCCGGCGTATAGAATTTGCGCATCGCGCCATTAACATAGAAAAACTGATCGTCCCAAAAGTCCCGATCCCAAAAAACCAGTATCACATTAGCGCCACGGAAAGCACTTAAAGACGACGTATTGTCACCCAATTGCATAGCGAAATCAGGAGCTATATTGCCTACGTCGGGACCTGTTCTGGGTACAAATAATGTATATGCTCCCCATAGCAGCAGGCCGATCAAAGAAACCAGGATGATGCCACTGATTATGCGGTATTTTCTGGTGAATTCAACCAGTCTATTACCCTTCTTTCCCGTGGCCGGCACTCCGCCCGGTCGGACATAGGTATACGGGACTGCTGGCACAGCCTCCTCCTCGGGTTTCTTTTGTTCCGGCTTTTCGCCAGAATCTTCTATGGGCTTTTCCTGTTCCGCTTTCTCAACTGTCAATGGTTCTTTTTCCTGCGGTTTTTCAGTCTTTTCCGCTTCAGGTTGCCCCGCCTTCTCTGCTTCTTCATGTGCGGGTTCAGCGCTATTTATCATCGCATCCGATGGCTTTGCCTCAGCTACTGTGATAGCTTCCTCCGCGTGTACCTCTTCGGCAAACCTGGCGCTGATCAGCTTTTGAATATCCTGGACTTTCTTCTCCAGCGTGTTGATTTTTTCTGACAGGCCTTTACTTTTATGCTGGAAAGCTTCTTCACTGATCTCACCAACTTTTAATCTTGCCTGCAGCGCTTTTGTCTTTACAGCAAGCTCCTTAGCGAGTTTATCTTTTATATTTGTTATAGCCTGCCGCGCGCTTGCAACGGCGCTAAGGTATTCCTTGTTCAGCTTATCGTAATCATCCTGTTCGATAGCCTTGTCTTCCCTTTTCTTATCCAGGTCGGCCAGAATAGCCTGGGCCCGCTCTATTTTTTCGAAAACATGTTTTAAATCTTCCATGACATCAACCAGATTAAAATGTATCTATCCGCAAGGATAATATTATTTTGATTATACACCTACGCTGGCGAAAGTAGAATATATCTCCGGTTTTGTTGACATATTATCACCGTATGCCAGTATCCGCTGCATCGAAAGTTTTCATCCTGTCTTCTATTTCTTCCGGGGCAATAAAGGGCCCGATCTTAACGGATGTAATCACTCCATCCTGGTTAATAAAAAAAGTCGTTGGCATCCCGCTTACACCATATTTTTTAGCAACATTACCAATCACATCTACAGGTATTGTGAACTTCAGGTTATAAGCTTTGGCATAGCTGCGGGTACTTTCCAGGTCATCCTGCGTGGCTACCGCTATTATAGAAACTCCTGACTTATCCCATTCATCATGAATTGCCTGGAAAAAAGGCATCTCAAAGCGACAGGGACCGCACCAGGTTGCCAAGAAGTTGGGAATCACATTCTTACCGCGGAAATCGCTCAGCTTTATCTCCTTATTATCGAGGGTGGGCAGTGTGAAATCAGGAGCTGCGAAGCCTATTCTATTGCCGACCTTCGCATCGTTTTGAGTTGCAGGCTTGGACGCCGTTACCTGTGCGCTGTATAACGTGGCGTTGGGATGGGTGACCCGGTCGATGACAGCAGCGGTTACTATCAGGATAATAATGACGGGTATAAGTAGCCATAATAACACTGAAGGTGATATTTTATTCATAATTTCCTATTATAGCTATATCTACCATTTTACGGGTGAAAAGGAATCAATGTGCAATCAAACTTACTATTTTATTTTCCAGGTCTTGCTTAGTTACAAAACTGCCAATTTTAATGTCTTTAATGATGCCATTAGAATCGACGAATACTGTGTAAGGATTTCCGCCCGTAAAACAATATTTTGATTTAAATACTTTACTTCCATAATCCTGTAAAACGCCAAATGTATAACTATTTTGCTTCAAATAATCCTTGATTGAACCAGTGTTGTCGCTGCCCGTATTAATAGAGATGAAGACGGCCTGATTTTGAAAATACTTATTATACAAATCTTGGAAGAAAGGCATTTCTTCCCTGCATCGAGGACAATCCAAATCCCATGTATTTATAACAATAGATTTACCGGCATAGCTATTTAGACTTATGGTTTTGCCATCGATTGAAGACAATGTGAAATCAGGTGCTTTATCGCCGACTTTGGGGCAGGC
>JAPLHI010000168.1 GCA_026389695.1 Chloroflexota bacterium | reverse complement strand
GCCTGTGGGACTGAACCTGGGCCCCAACACAGGGATTGTCTCCGGCATCCCCGCCCCGGGCACCTGCGGCCCCTGGACCGTGATGGTTACCTGTGCCGATAATGCTACCTGCGGCGGGCCGGGCTGCTGCCCTCCCGTCACCGCCCCCCTCTACCTTTTCGTCGATTGCTGGGCTTATTACTCTGGCATGACCACCACTTACTCCACCACCGCTTGCGATTTCACAGTTAATATTGGCCCCGGCCTTGTCTATGGCACGACAAATGTGTTAATCGACGGCAGCCCGGAGGCCACCCTTGGAGGAAACGGGTCTGAAACCTTTACATCAGTGCCGTGCGAAAGCCATTTAGTGGTCGTCGATCAAATCGTACAGGGACCGGACCCCAAAACCAGGTATTCGTGCAGCGGGTCAAATCAGAAATGGGTGTCCGACATCGACAACATCGCCTATTTCGATTATGCGCCTGACATGTGGATAGATACGGGCCGCGAGCCTGCCGGAGTTGCGCAGCCGCCGAACGCCGGCTTTTACGCCGCGGGCGCCAATTTCAGCACTACTGCGCCAAGCCCGGTTCCATCCAATAGCCAGGCAGTCACAAAATACATCTACCGGGCGTGGAGCCTGCCCGATGGCAGCACAAATCCCAACAGGGACCTGTGGTTTATCGTGGACAGGGCAGGGACAGCCATGGCTGAGTACGATACCTATTACCTGCTGAACATAGTATCCGATTATCCCTCCTTTAGCGATAGCACCTGGGAGCTCAAAGACAGCACCGCAACTTATAACGTAGCGCTGCAGGAAGTACCCACACCCAACTTCTGGGGAATAATCGGTGGAGTAATGAGGCCTATGAATGCCAGCGGCACCCACGTTATGACCGGCCCGTACACGCAGAAAATCGAGTGGTTTTACGACTATACGATCCCCATTATCCTTATTTCAGTGATTGTGCTGCTGATCGTCGGCCTTGTGGTCTTTCTTGTGCTCCGCCGCAAGGGCCCGGGCGCGTCCGCCGTCCCTGCCGCTCCGGTGGCGCAGGCGCCTCAGCCGCCTGCCGCTGCTACCGAAGCCGCCAAGACTACGCCAGTTGTGGCTGCCACCGTTGAAAAGAAGGCTTTAACCGAAGCCGAGACGACGGACAAGCCAAACTTCTGCCCTAAATGCGGTGCCTCTGTTGAAAAGGATGCGACTTTCTGTAAAAAGTGCGGCAAGAAACTTGTATAGGAGCACAATAACTCCCGGACGTCACCGGCGGTATACTTGATGTGGAAAAAGACGCGTTTAAAGCCGTTGACGGCATAGCAGCGCATATCAAGGCAAAGCGCAAAAAGCCGGGGATGTAATTCGATGAATAAGAAAAACGCGAAATCACATCACCCCCATAAACAGGAGGCCGCCATCTGCGGCCTTTTCTGTCGCTCATGCAGTATTTTCATCGGCACAGCAGAGGAGCCGGAAAGATTAAGCAAACTGGCGGCCATTATGAATCAGTCCGTCGAAGCCATGCGGTGTGAAGGCTGCCGTTCCAGTGTGAGGACCAGCTATTGTAAAACCTGTAAAATGTACACCTGCGCATCGGAAAAAGGCATTGACTTCTGTGTGGAGTGTAGCGATTATCCATGTGAAGAGATAAAAAATTTCCAGTCCATCATGCCGCACAGGCTTGAGCTCTGGCAGTCGCAGGCACGTATCAAAGAAGCCGGCTGGGAGCAGTGGTACCGGGAGATGGTGGAACATTATTCGTGTTCAGAGTGCGGAACTATTAATTCAGCCTATGACCGCAAATGCCGCAACTGCGGGACTGCTCCGAGCTGTGAATACGTACGAGTGAACAAAGAGGGCATTGCCCAGCGGATGCCGGATAGAATTTGAAGCAATTATTTAACTGCTGCTATCAGATAGAAGGAAATACTTAACACGATTCCAGTGAACACGTATTGTGCACAAGAAGTATCTATCCGGTTCTCATTCTGTAGCCCACACCGGGTTCGGTGATAATAAATCGGGGACGGGTGGGATCCGGCTCTATTTTATGGCGTAAATTGCTGATATTAACGTGTAAAATATGGAGTTCCTGTTCATATTCCGAGCCCCAGACTTCCCGCAGTAATTGATGATGAATCAGTACTTTTCCCGCATAAGTAACAAGAATTTTGAGTAAATCATACTCGGTCGGCGTTAGCTGTATCTCACGATTTGCCAGTGTTACCAACCTCTTTGTCAGGTCTACCGTCAAGTCACCGTTGATGAAAACAGGTTCGGCTGATGTTTGGGATGTACGGCGCAGGTTGGCGCGTAATCTGGCTAATAATTCCCCTACGCTGAAAGGTTTGGTTAAGTAATCATCGGCACCTGCATTAAGCGCATTAATCTTATCATTTTCCGAACCTCTAACGGACAATATTATTATGGGAATCTTTGTACCCTGCCTGAACAGCCGGATAACGTCAATGCCGTCCATGTCCGGCAGACCCAGGTCCAGAATTATTATATCCGGTTTGTAATTGGCGGCGGTTGTTAATGCTTCCAATCCCGAGCTTACTTCGAATACAGTAAATCCCTGTGACGTGAGCGCTACGCGAAGAAATTTTCTTATCGCCTGCTCATCATCAACAACCAGTACACGCGGCCCGGTTTCACTCATTTAACTATGTCTCACTCCTGGTAAACTGGATAGGTACAGGTAGTTTTATGCGAATTGTAGTGCCACCACCGGGTCGGTTCTCGGCAGAAATGGTCCCGCCGTGCGCCTCCACAATCCCCCTGCAAATGGATAAACCCAATCCGGTGCCGGATACGTTATCAGGGCTTTGAACACGGTAAAATTTATCAAAAACGTGCTGTAAATCATGCTCAGGAATACCTGCTCCGCGATCCGATATCTCAACTTGAATCTCGCCTGCTGCCTGAAGTCCGACAACATCTACAACAGAGTTCGATCCTGAATATTTGAGAGCGTTATCCAGTACATTAACCAGAACCTGTATGATAAGGCTGGTATCCACAGATATAAGTGGAAGTCCATCGGGTATTTCAACATTTATTTTTCTGGTTTTATAACGGCTGCCTATCTGTTCTAAAGCTGCTCCGACAATATCCTGCATATCAGCAGGTTGCCTGGATAATTTCAAAGCGCCGGCTTCGATCCGGGACACATCGAGCAGGTTGGTTATCAGATGGTTGAGCCTTTCCGCCTCTTCAAGCGCTACCTGAATCAAGTTATTTTTTGCAGCATTATCCAGTGTAATGCTTTCCTCCTGCAGACTGCTTAATACTCCTATGATTGAAACGAGCGGAGTGCGAAGGTCATGTGATATTGAATTTAATAATGCAGTCTGCAATTTCTGGGAAGCCTCCAAAACGCAGGCATCGTTGGCTGCTTCGGCTAACTGGGCACGCTCAATCGCCATCGAAGCCAGATCTGCAAAAGCTTTAAGCAATCTGTCCTGCTGGACCGTTAGCTGATTTTCGGTGTCGAGCGGCCACAGCGCTAATACCCCGATTCCCCCGTGCGCCGTGCTTAACGGCAGATAAAGTGCGCTGGCATCAGGTAGTGTATCGGTACCGTATCCGGCGGCTTTCTGGTGTTGATAAGTCCATACAGCTACGGCATTCTCATTCTCACCGGGGATTACACCGGCCTCTTCCGGATAAGCCTTTAGTATCTCCTTTTTTTGTTTATCCGGTAGAAACACCACGGCATTCTGCTTGAACTGGTCTTTTGCGCTGTCAATAATAGTTTTTAACGTAGGTTTCAGCCCGATAGAAACAGAAAGTTGCTTACTCAGTGAATAGAGTGTAGCAGTCTCATTTTCACGTCGCTGAGCTGCCTCACTCTGACTGCGGATTCTCGATGTTAGATAGCTGATGACTACCCCTACTGCCAGTAAAACAGCAAAGGTAAATAGATAATATGCCTCCGAAGTTGCAAGGGTAAAATATGGCGGTATGAAAAATATATCGAATGCCAGTAAACTTAGCACAGATGTTAGAATCGAAGGGCCGAAACCGAAATAAATCGCCGAGACAACAATGCTTAATAAGTAAAGCATCACTACATTCACAGGGTGAAAGAAGGGGTGAACCATGTAGCCGAGAAGAGTGGTACAGGATACCAGTGCCAGACTTAAAAGATATCCCAACCACTGAACCGGCAGCTGCCTTACCGGTAGAATATTTTGCTCCAATGGCTGCCCTTTTCCACTGACGATATATACGTCCACATATTTACTGCGGCGTACTACTTGATTCGCAACTGATCTACTCAATATATTTCTCAAGTGGACATCCCGGGGCTTACCCAGAATTATCTTGGTTATATTGTTTTTATATGCGTATTCCAATATTGTATTGGCTACAGATAACCCCTGCAGGATTTCAACCCTGGCGCCCAGCTTTTCTGCCAGTCTAATTAAATTTGTTAATTGCTCCTGTTGTTCAGGAGAGATGTCAACACTACCGGGTGTTTCAACGTGAATAGCGATCCACTCTGCATTCAATTGTAACGCAAGACTTCTGGCGGTATGTATTATCCGGCTGCCCCACTGACCGGGAGTAACACAAACCAGAAGTCGCTCGGCGGTGGGCCATGGGCCATGTATTGTATGCGCCGACATATACTCTCGTACCTGGGTGTCAATGTGGTCCGCGGAAATCCTCATGCTGTATTCCCGTAACGCAGATAGATTTCCTTTACGGAAAAAATTAGCTACAGCATGAGATATCTGCTCTGAAATGTACACCTTCCCTTCTTTAAGTCTCTGAAGTAGATCATCAGGAGGAAGATCTATAAGCTCAATCTCGTCGGCTTCGTCAATTACCGAATCGGGTACTGTTTCACGTACCCATACTCCTGTTATCTGTGCAATCGATTCTCGCAGACTTTCCAGATGCTGAATATTAAGTGTGGCATAAACATCGATTCCTACTTCCAGCAATTCCTCCGCATCTTGATAACGCTTAGGATGCCTTAAACCTGGGGTGTTAGTATGAGCTAGCTCATCCACAAGTGCCAGCTTGGGTCGACGAGCCAGAACTGCATCCAGATCCATCTCAGCAACTGCAAGACCGCGATATTGCACTTGTTTACGGGGTATAATCTCTAAACCGGGCAGAAAAGCTTCAGTTTCGGCACGGCCGTGTGTTTCTACATAGGCAACAACAAGGTCGGTTTCACTTTTCTGTCGCTGGGCAGCTTCCAGCATAGCATAGGTCTTACCGACACCTGCAGCATAGCCAAGAAATATTTTTAACCTTCCCCGCCTTTTTCTGGCTTCATCCGCCTTAATTTGCTCTAATAATTTATCGGGACTGGGACGAATTAGCTTATCCACCATGTCTAATATATCCAATCACATTTTACTACTTCCGGTTTAATACAGTAATTGGTCCAGAACAAGGTTCAGCATCAGCACATTCACTCGCGGTTCTCCCAGAAAGCCAAACTGGCGGCCTTCCGTATAGCGGGCCAATAAAGCATATACTTTTTCTTCACTCATCCCCCTGTAAAGTGCTACCCTGTGAACCTGGTAGGTGGCGGAAGCAATACTGATATGCGGGTCTAGACCGCTAGCTGAGTGTGTCACAAGATCTACCGGGATCGGCTTTATATTATCCGGGTCAACTGCTTTTAAAGCTTTAATGCGCACTTGAACTTCCTCTTCTAATTCAGGATTCAACGGCCCATAGTTAGAGCCAGTAGATGCGGATGCATTATATGGGTATGGGGTAGTCACAGACAATCGTCCCCAGAAATATTTTGGATCACTGAACGGTTGACCGATTAGCTCAGAGCCAAGCTTTTTTCCATCCTCTATAATAAGGCTGCCATTTGCTTGATATTTGAACCCAATCTGGGCAACACCTGTTACGATGAGCGGGTAGACTATGCCGGTAATCAACGTAAAGGCCACAAGGCATTTCAAAGAAATACGTAATTGGCGCAGTATACTTGCTTTATCACCCATTTTTATTCAAACCAGTTTCACAGTCGTCAAGATCATGTCGATTAATTTAATACCAATGAACGGCACTATTAAACCCCCTAACCCATAAGTCAGCAGGTTGTTACGCAAAAGTTTCGCTGCTCCCACAGGTTGATAGGGAACACCGCGCAATGCTACCGGTATGAGAAGTGTTATAATAACGGCATTAAATATTACAGCCGACATGATAGCGCTTTCCGGTGTAGCCAGTTGCATGAAGTTCAGCGCTTGCAAAGCGGGGTAAGTACCGGCAAATGCTGCCGGAATAATAGCGAAGTACTTTGATACGTCGTTAGCAATGCTGAATGTCGTCAATGATCCCCGCGTCATAAGCAATTGCTTGCCTATCTCAACTATTTCAATCAGTTTTGTAGGATTACTATCCAGGTCGATCATATTAGCAGCTTCACGTGCTGGCTGTGTACCGGTATGCATTGCCACAGCCACATCGGCTTGAGCCAATGCCGGGGCATCGTTTGTGCCGTCCCCGGTCATCGCCACCAGCCGTCCACCGGCTTGATAGTCCCGGATCAACTTGAGTTTTGTCTCCGGGGTCGCCTGAGCCAGGAAATCATC
>JAPLHI010000171.1 GCA_026389695.1 Chloroflexota bacterium | reverse complement strand
AGTATGGCGGTCACCATGCCGTCAAGGTCTCCCCTGATGAGTGTGATATCTGCAGTCTCCATGGCGATATCCGTGCCGGTGCCGATGGCTATTCCCACATCAGCCTGGGCCAGCGCGGGCGCGTCATTGATACCGTCGCCCACCATGGCCACAACACTTCCCTTATCCTGCAGCTTTTGTACTTCAAGCGCTTTATTTTCAGGTAGTACCTCAGCGATGACATTATCAATGCCGGCCTGCTCGGCGATAAATTGAGCTGCGCGATGATTATCCCCGGTTATCATTGCCACCTGAATACCCAGCTTTTTCAGCATTGCAACAGCCTGCATGGCATTGGGTTTGAGCGTATCAGCCAAAGACACCAGACCGGTAACCCTGTTATCCTGTGCCAGGAAGAGCACAGTCTTGCCTTCCTTCCACATTCTTTCAGCTTCTACATCAGAACCCCTCATGTCAACAGCCTTCTCTTTCATAAGCAAAAGGTTGCCCATAATTACGTCATGATTATCAATATTGACTTCAACCCCAAAACCCGGAAGAGCAATGAAATCCGCAGCTTGTTTCAGAGACAGACCTTTTTCCGCTGCAGCTTTATAAATCGCCTGAGCCAGCGGATGCTCTGAACTGCGTTCAGCCGTAGCAGCCATCGCAAGTATTTCACCTTCAGTAGCTGGCGCAAGAGGGTAAATATCGGTTACTACAGGTTCGCCGCGTGTCAGGGTCCCCGTCTTATCCAGCAGAACCGAATTAACCTTATGGGCACGTTCCAAAGCTTCACCGCTCCTGATGAGAATGCCGTTTTCAGCCCCCTTTCCAGTGCCGACAATAATGGCGGTTGGAGTTGCCAGGCCGAGCGCACAGGGGCAGGCTATGATCAGTACAGCGACGAAATTCAGCAGGGCATACGTAAAACTCGGCTGCGGTCCGATTATCAGCCAGACGATAAAAGTCACAGCAGCTATGGAGATAACAATTGGAACGAAATAACTCGCTATAACATCCGCCAGCCGTTGTATGGGCGCCTTGCTGCCCTGCGCTTCATCGACCATACGGATTATCTGCGACAGTAAAGTATCCTTTCCAACCCGTGTAGCTACAAAGCTGAAACTGCCTGTTTTGTTGATGGTAGCGCCTATAACAACATCCCCCAGTTTTTTCTCCACCGGGATGCTTTCGCCTGTTATCATAGACTCATCCACAGTTGAATTTCCATCTTTCAAGGTACCGTCAACCGGTATCTTCTCCCCTGGCCTGACCAGAAGCAGATCGCCAACCTGGACATCCTCAATTTGTATCTCGAAGTCTTGCCCATCCCGGATGACGGTCGCTTTAGCGGGACGCAGCCCGACGAGCTTTTTCATGGCTTCGGAAGTTTGACCCTTCGCTCTCGATTCGAGGAAGCGTCCCATCAATATAAGAGCAATGATCATGGAGGATGTGTCAAAATAGAGACCGTGTCCTATGCCAGCTTCCATGAAGAACCCGGGTAAAAGCACAACGGCAACGCTGTAAAAATACGCGGCGGTGGTGCCTACCGCAATGAGTGTATTCATATCGGCGGTCTTGTGTCGCGTAGCTCCCCAGGCGCCTTTATAAAAGCGAAGTCCGGCCCAGAACTGGACCGGCGTTGCCAGTGCCCACAACAGGTATGGCTTATAAGGAAACTCGAGCGCTGGGGCCATGCTAAGGACCATCACCAGAACTGCGATCGCAAGAGAAAATATGAACTTATTTCTTAAATCAAGGGTTTCCCGCCGGGATGCCAGGGCAATTTCGTCGATTTCACTCGCCTCTTCCCCCAGTTCATAGCCAGCCTCGGATACGGCGCGCCGCATCTCGGAAACAGTGACATCATCGGTATATTCCACAGTCGCCTTCTCTGAAGCCAGGTTAACGTTGACGGAGACCACTCCCTGAATGCTATGCAACGCATGCTCAACCCGGGAAACGCATGAAGCGCATGTCATGCCGCCGACGGGAAAAATCGACTTCCTGACACGGGGGTTATATCCCAGTTCCTTGATTGTATTATTTATCTGTTCAAGATCGATCCTTGCAGGATCATATTCTATGGCGACTTTCTCAGAGGCGAATGATACACTGGCTTTCTCTACTCCCGGTGTTTCTACCAGAGTTTTCTCGATGGTCAAAGCACAGGTAGCGCAGGTCATCCCCCCGACATTGATAGTGGCCTTAATTGTTTTCTTAGATTTTGTTTGTTCTTCCATTTGACGGCATCTTGAATTTAATCATGAAATGGAGATTAGCTAAGTAAATCTATCCCCCTCTCTGCCAGCACATATTTTTCCCCAATACGGCGGACGAGCTTTGCATGTTCGAGGTCTTTTAACCCGCTTTTCACTGTGAAGAGTGCCAAACTGGTAATAGAGGCGATCTCCTCCGGCAATGCATGTCCACTCTTGATAGCCAATAATATTTTTGAACCTGACTCTGTCGGCGTTCCATCCGGTCCTACGACGGCCATACAATCACCTCCTCTGGAGCAAGTAGTTAAATATTTGCTGCTCGCGATCTCGCTATTATGTAGATTGTATACTTGATCCGGTTTTAAATCTCCAGGTGCTGCTCCCACACACCGTGTATATTGCAGTAGCTGAAGGAAAAGAGGTGTTTGTATTCGAACGAGTCTATTTCAAATGTATATACGGGTTTATCGACACCCGGTTTGAAAATAGCCCTACCCAAATCCAGCACCTGCCCGTCTTTCTTCGCCCCGAAGGCCTGGATCCACACAATATGATGATCCACTGTATTGGGATGGGGAACCTCTCTGCCAACTACAATCTCAATTACATCTTTGCCCTTTTTACCCTGGCCTTTTATAAGCTCAATGGAAGGGATATGTTTTTCCTTGCCTTCGGATGTGCGTTCCTTGATTAAATCGCTGAAACGCACTATCTTGCCTGACCGTTCCTTTTTCATCACACGCTGTGCAACGAGCCTGGAGTCCAGGCTGCCAACTCCGCCGTATTCCGGTGTATATGATGTCACATCTGTGAAAACACATCTGATATGGCAGCTCGGACAGGGATCAGGAGGTTTGGGAATCTCGATAACAAAGTTACACTTTTCGCACATCCAGTAAGTCATAGACTAATCCCCCGTTAACATGTTTATTTATAACCATTTTGACGATGTTTCTGCGCTATGGTATCGGCAAGCCTGTCGAGGGCTTTGAAATCTTCTTCGTGAGGGTGTCCCTTGATATAAACAGGTTCCAACACCTCAACTTTTAAATTGGTTAATGCCCCTGTAATTTGTTCCACAGCCTTGGAACCCCATCCATATGAACCGATGATGCTCGCAAACTTTAAATTAGGCCTGAGGGCATTGGCCAGAAAGGCTGCACTGGCTGCAAAAGGATGAGCTCCACCGAGAACAGTGCAGGTGCCGACCACCAAGGTTGCCGCGTCAACCAGCGCGATTGCCAGTTTGCCCAAATCCGTGACGGCAAGGTCGAATTGCTTAACATTGACGCCCCGCTGTATCAATGCCTCTACAAAATAGTTAACCATATCTTTGGTGCTGCCGTGCATGGATACATAAGGAAGCAGCACAATGTTTTTCGGTTCATCATAAACCCAGCTATGATACGCATTCAGAATGTATTCCGGTTTATTATGCACCGGACCGTGGCTTGGCGCTATGATATCGATCTTATAATCCTTGAGCTTTTCCAGGTTCTTCTGGATATTTACCCGGAAGGGCAGCATGATCTCTCCGAAATAGCGCTTGGCAGATTCATAGATAATCTCACCGTCCTGCACGTACAAAGCAGATTGAGCCAAATGCGCTCCGAAAAAATCACAGGAAAAAAGTATTTTGTCCTCCCGCAGATAAGTCACCATGGTCTCCGGCCAGTGTACCCAGGGAGCATGAATAAACTCAAGCGTCCTGTCTCCCAGCGACAGGGTCTCCTTGTCGTTAACGGTGAGGAACACGCTTTCATCAAGATGAAGCAAATCAATAAGCATTCCCTTGCACTTTGGAGTGCACACTACCTTTGCTTCAGGATACAGTTCCAGCATCATGGGAATGCTCCCCGAGTGGTCCTGTTCCGCATGATTACAGATGATGTAATCAAGCTGATCGATTTTTAACTGATCCAGGTTATTGATCAAGACATAGTCCATCGCCGGGTCAACGGTATCCACCAGCGCTTTTTTCTGGCTTCCCCTTATTAAATATGAGTTATAACTGGTGCCATCGGGTGTAGGAATAAGCGAGTCGAATAACCGCCTGTCCCAGTCAATCGCCCCTACGGCATCGATGCCGGGTTTAATATCAAGCCTGTTCATATCAACCTCCGCTATATTAGCTTAAATTGGTCTTTACTGGCACCGCAAACAGGGCAGGTCCAGTCATCAGGTATATCTTCGAACCGTGTTCCCGGTTTGATGCCGCCATCGGGGTCACCTTTTTCGGGATCGTATATATATCCGCAAACGCTGCATTGATATTTGTCCATTTTCGGTTTCTCCTCCTTTTTTTCTGCATGGTAGCTGGGGGCTGATTTAGGTGTGGTGCCGCGTTTTACCTGCTGGTAATAAGCATAGGTGAGCGGTTCACCTTCCCGGATAACATCCGCATCGACAAGTTTGCCTGCGAAGATAGTATGGGTATGAACGTCCATCTGGCTGATGACCTCTGCCTCGAGGTAGGCCAGCGAATTATCCATGACTACGGGAGCTCCGGTCTGACCTGTCTTATAGTTTATACCCGCAAATTTATCTACGTCTCTTCCACTTTTGAAACCGAAGCCGCCGATGAAATTCAATGGTGTATCCTTAGCCAGTATGGAAACGGTAAAGACTTTACTGCCGGATATGTATTCGTGCGTCAGATTACCCCGGTTGATAACCACCTCTATCACCTGAGGTTCCGAGCAGATCTGGATGGCCGTGTTGGCGATCTGGCCGTTGATCTTGCCCCCCTTCATTGAAGACACCACATATAAACCGTAAGTTAAAGAATACAATGCTTTACTATTCATATCAGCGGGATCTCCTTTTCCTACATCAGGTCTTTTTCGGCTGTCTCAACCTCCTGCTTGATCTGCGCGCTTAATTCAGGGGGAAGTCCCTCAATGTCCACCCTGAGGAAACCGCGTACGATAGTGGCCGTCGCTTCATCCCTGGTCAACCCTCGCATCATCAGGTACTCTACTTCTTCTTCTGCTATTTTACCAACTGCTGCCTCATGTGATAAATCTATACCTGCCAGGTTTCCCTTAAGCTCGGGAATAGCATGAATATGCCCATCACCTTTTAAAATCAGGCCGCGGCATTCTAGGTGACCTTTGACATCGGGGGCATTGCCTTCAATATATCCGCGGGCTATGATATTGCCCCCGGTTGTTATGGCGCGGGAAATAATTTCAGTTCTTGAACCAACTCCGTTCAGAATAACCTGTGAACCCAGATCCATATTCGAGCCGGGAGGGCAGAGTATGATGCTGTTAAATCTGGTTATGGTGTTGTTGCCGTTGCATCTGGCTATAGGATTGGCCTGCAGTGACTTCACAGGCTTCATAATAATATAGTTACTCAGGTATATACCGCCTTCCTCGAGGATCACGCCGGTGCGCGGGCGGACTTCCGTTTCGGGCGACCAGTTGTGGATCATAGTAAAGCTGATCTTGGCGCCCTTCTTTATATAGAACTCGGATACACCGAGATGCATGGCGGGTTCCTCTCTGGGCGCAGTGGTACAGCCGGTGATGATGTGCAACTCCGAACCTTCTTCGGCAATGATGATGTTATGCACACTCTGCGCCAGGTTTTTCTTGCCTATGTAAAGGCACGCCTGAACGGGATACACGGATTTACTTCCCGGCAGAGCCCTGATGAAATAGCCGTTGCCGGGGTTAAGCTCCACGTGGGCTGTATATTTATCCGAGTCCACAGCTACGGCCTTCCACATGTAATCCGCAAGCCAGTCATATTTCTCCAGGGCTTTCTTTGTTGACATAACCTCTATGTCGGCCTGCTTGGTCATGCTGTGGATGACGGAATGGTCCATCTGGATGATAGTGCCGGAGCGCTGGCTGTCGTCATCCACCACCACCCCTGTCTGGAACATCTGCCGCTTGGCATCCTCAGAAATAACAGAGAGGTCTTCCTGATAGGGTACTTCTTCGGCAGTATGTTCGTATTTGGCAAGGTTGATATCATCGCCGTATCGCGCTTGCTTGGCTGATGCTGCGCGTGCTTTTTCCTGAGCTGCTCTGGAGGTGTCTAAGCTATGCATTTGCGGCACTCCTCATAACCTTTCTTGATAATGGTTTTCAGTATTTCGTGGGGATCACCTTCACAGATGATGGTGCCGCCAAGCATTACATATCCCGTCCTTGCGTCCACATAGTCGAGTATATGCCCCGTATGTGTGATGATCAGGCCGCTGCGCATCCTCTCCCGTATAGGATGTTTTTTCTGCAACAGCTCATTGATAAGACGGCCTATCAGCGCAATATTTACCAGATCCACACCTGATTCTGGTTCATCCAGCAAAACAAGGTCGGGTTTTTGCGCCAGCAACTGCGCCAGCTCAGACCTTTTAATCTCGCCACCTGAAAAACCGTAATTAATATCTCTTTCAACCAGTTCGTTGAGGTTAGTCGATTGAAAAATGGAGTTAAGCTCTTCTTCAGTTTCCCGTCCCCT
>JAPLHI010000104.1 GCA_026389695.1 Chloroflexota bacterium | reverse complement strand
CCTGCCGCATCTTTGGAGATCACCTGGAAATGGTAGGTAGTGGAGGGTGAAAGAGCGGAAATATAAATACTGTGTTCAGTGCGCAGCTCGCGGTCTTCGGATGATGTGAATTCGTATCCCGTGCTCGGGCCGTATTTAATTACTGAAGTGGATTTTTCGCCCGTTTTCCAGGTAATGGTGGCCGTAGCATCGCTAACCGCTGTATCAGGTTGGCCGACTAATTGAGGCGGCGTCGTATCGGCAGCGGAGGCTAATGTCTGGAAGGACTTTTCCTTCTTTTCGCTCACAATATTATCGCTATTCCAGCTTTCAATTGTTACTAAGTATGTTTTACCGCTTTCCAAATCGGTGAGGTTTTCCGTATGGAAAGACGATAAATTTTCGATCTTACGTTGAATACGTGGGACGCCATCAATTCTATAAAATAGATTACCCACGCAAGGTTCGCTAATATTCCAGGTAACCGTGGCGCTGTGTTCGGTAATGTCAGTGATCGTGGGGCCGGTGATAACGGGCGGCGTTTTGCCGGTCTGTGGAGAGGAGGTGGTGGGTGGTATTGCTGTCGCCGGCGCCGGCTGTATTATATTCGATGTAGATCCGTCGGACGGTGATTGCGTCTGTGGAGGAGTATTGACGGAAGGTGTTTGTGTTCTTACTATGGCAGTGGAGACCTTTCCGGTACCCACTCTGCCCTGTCTTTCATCTTCACTTTCATCGTATTCGCTGTCATATTTTTCATCGGACTCATCGACATAGTCGAGTTCGTCTGCTTTATCCCGTCCTTTTCGGAACTCTTTCCTTTCTGTTTTGCTTATATTTAAAGCGGCATCCAGCGCCTCATTACTCTGACGGATATTGAAGGGAACCTCCCGCCTGTCTTTACTACCGCGCGCAGGATGAGAAAACTCAATTGGAGCGTCAGAATCGAGCCCGGTAAACCTTTCGGTTCCGTGTCTTAATGACAGCCCTTTATCGGACGCATCCAAATTGAAGTCATCCCTTCGAATCGGGCCGGCCTTTTTTACCTGTGGTGAATCGTCGGATGAGCCATTAACATCTTCAGGTTTACTAACAAACCGGTGCGGCCCAAGATAGCCACAATCCGGGCATCTTGATACTTGTGACGCCATCGGTTTGCCGCATTTACAAATATAGTGGGCTCCCACTTTAGTAACTCCTAAATTTGATATAAGGAAGGAGTTTGCCTGACAGGACAAATTCGCGCTTGAAGCAACTTATATAGATGGTAACATATATCATTCATTATCTACACTACAACGAGATGAAGCTACTGTCAAAGATATTGGTGTGATAAGACATTTAGAGGCTGTCGAGGATCTGTTCAATTTGACCGGAATTAAATGTACCGTATTGGATTTCCCTGACTATTCCATCAGCATCAATAAAAAATGTTGTGGGGACTTTATCCACGTTATATGTGTGTGAGGAAGTTTTGTACATATCAACAAGTACGGGTACAGTTAAGTCACCCTGTTCCGATTTAAATTTTGTGACAGTTTTTTCGATATCATCAAGTTTGCTTTCCAGAAAAACTGCCAGAATTACCACACCTGGCAGATTTTTATTTTTAAATGACTGTAGAAGCGAGAGTGCCCTATCACAATCCGGGCAGTGAATAGCCCAGAATGTAAGCAGGACCTTCTGCCCCTTATAATTTCTGAGTGAGATGCTCTCTTGAGTTTTAAATACGGGCAGAGTGAAATCAGGAGCCCTCTCCCCAATTCTGGCACCGGTGGGCACTGACACAAGAGTTGTGAAAGTATCAGGCGGATTCATTATGCCCTCGTTGCCAGCGGGATCAACCGATTTGACACGGTAATAATATGTAATATTTGATTCCAAACCGGTAAGCCGTACAGTGTGGCTGGTGGTTAATTTTGAATCCAGGGATGTGGAACTGTCGCAGGATTCGGTTGTCCCGTACATAACCTGGCTGGTAGCCGGTTCATCTGTCACCCATTGAATAATAGCACCGATATCCGAACGGATAGCTTTAGACTGTGAAACAACCGGTGGATTTTTCTCACGTTCAGCGGGAATTGTGAGAATGTTGTCCTGGCTTTGAGCAACCTCTTTGCCTTCATTATCGGTCGCCACTACCTTGAAATGATAGGTAGTCGCCGGTTGCAGACCAGTAACGGTTAAGCTCTGGTTCATTGTCTGGTTCTCGCCCTGCACTGTCATCCCGTAGCTTTCAGTGTTTCCATACAGCACTTTGCCGTTTGACGGGATATCTGTAGACCAGGAGATTGTGGCTTTGCCGCTGCTATCGGGGACAGCGGAAATATTGGATATAGCGGCGGTTACAGCCGTTTGCTGAGGAGGTTGCGAGGATTTGAAGAAGGCTAACTGCGATGGGATCAACCCGTATTGAAGGCCTAATACAAATCCGATTCCTGCAAGTATCAAGACTATCGCAAAAATAACTGCTATATCGAGTGTTTTTAAGCGTTTCCTGGCCTTGAATTTTATTGCTCGTTTGGAGGCTCCCTTTATAGCAGCCAGACCTTTGGCAGCATCAGATAAACCGGTAAGCTCTCTGTCCCCCGTACCCTCAGGGATGTCGTCTTCCACGGCAGGAACTATTTTCGTCCTCTGCCGCTTCTACCAGTCCGGCGGCAGCCCTCTTTTCAATGATTTTCTGCCATAAATTGACACCCTGTTCCTCAACACGATCCAGGTACCATTTTTTGCCACATCGGGGGCAATCGATAGTATTTTCAGGAACAGGTGCGCCGCACTGGCGGCATAATTTAGCAGAGGATGACGGTTGACCTTCTGTCATTGCTTTACAGGTAATACAATATGATTATCTTTTATTATACCTATAGTAACATTATATTTATATATACTGTCAAGGTAAAAAATCTACAGGTATAAAAGAAGGGCTTTAACGTCCCCGATCCAGAGACTATTAGAAAACCACCCGATTTAATAAAGCGGAGTTGGACAACGGAATTTACTTTATTAGATCAACATTCATATAGGGTATGAGAGCTTCGGGAATCCGGATACTGCCATCCTGCTGCTGGTAGTTCTCTAAAATTGCTATGAGCACCCTCGGCAAAGCCAGGCCGGATCCATTGAGTGTGTGAACAAGCAGAGGTTTGGATTCGACATCAGGCCGATAGCGAATATTAGCGCGGCGTGCCTGGAAGTCACTGCAGTTGCTACAGGAGCTCACCTCAAGCCATTCTTGGCAGCCGGGCGCCCACATCTCTATATCAAATGTCTTGGTAGCTGCAAATCCCATATCACCGGTACATAGCTGAATTACGCGGTAGGGTATATTGAGTTTCCGGCAAATATCCTCAGCGTCTTTAACTAACTTACTTAGCTCATTATCGGATGTTTCCGGTTCAGCAAATTTGTAAAGTTCCACCTTATCGAATTGATGTCCGCGCTTAATACCGCGTGTGTCTTTACCCGCCGCCATCTTCTCACGGCGGAAGCATGCTGTATGCGCGACATAATTAATGGGCAGTGTGCCCGGTGCAATAATCTCGTCGCGATGCAGGTTGGTCAAAGGCACTTCAGCGGTGGGGACAAACCAGTAATCTTCTTCAGCATCATGGTAAAGATTATCGGCGAATTTCGGCAGGTTGCCTGACCCGACAAGGCATTCGCGTTTAACCATGAATGGCGGGTATATCTCTGTATAACCGTGTTCTTTTACATGTATATCGAGCATTAAACTTATCAGCGAACGTTGCAACAGGGATCCCATGCCACGCAGGACATAGAACCTGGTTCCCGAGAGCTTAACACCCCGCTTGAAGTCGATGATGCCCAGTTTTTCGCCCAGATCCCAGTGGGGCAACGGTGTAAAGGAAAACTCCAGAGGCTTACCCCATGAACGTACCTCAACATTATCCGATGAGTCTTTGCCCTGCGGAACATCCGGAGCGGGTAAATTGGGAAGGCGCAGCAGCTTATCTTCAAGTTTTGCTGCAATCTGATCAACTTCAGATTCAATTTCTCTTATCTTATCACCCACACAGCGCATTTCGGTTATAAGATCGGCCGGCTTTTCCTTCATTTTGCTGATCTGTTTGCTAACGTCATTGCGTTTGGCACGCAGCGATTCAGCTTCACGTAGCAGTTGTCTGTGCATGTTGTCAAGCTCAATTACCTCGTCAATGGAAGCAAGGCTTTCGCCGCGCTTTGCCATAGCCTGGAATACTATATCGGGATTTTCACGAATCAGCTTAATATCTATCATCTTTTACCCCTCCCCTATTTTGATTTTAATTGAGGGAAGAGAATTACCTCTCTGATCGATTGTTTATCGGTGAGCAACATAACCAACCGATCGATGCCTATGCCCAGACCTCCTGTTGGCGGCATACCATGCTCCAATGCCAGCAGGAAATCATCGTCTATCATTTCTGTTTCCGGCAATTCGCCGGCGGCTTTGGCTCTATCTACTTCGGCGGCATGCATTTCACGCTGCTTATGGAATCTTGCGCGTTGTTCCCGCGGGTCATTAAGCTCCGAGAATGAGTTGGCTATCTCCATGGTGCCGCTAAAAGCTTCGAAACGTTCTACAAGTCGCTCATCATCACGGTGTCTTTTAGCCAGCGGGGACATCTCCAGGGGGTAATCGATCAGGAAAATGGGTTGCTTAAGATGAGGTTCAACATAGGTAGAGAGTAATTCGTCAATCAGCCTTCCCTTGTCCTTGAGCGGATCAACCTGCATACCCATTTTCTGCATCTGTACGCGCAGACTATCGGCATCCGGGAAGTCCATGAAATCAAGGCCGCACTTTTCCAAGATTGCCTCTCTCAAAGGAAGACGTTTCCAGGGTGGATCAAGCTTAATAACCTCTCCGGCAAAATTTACTTCGCTACAGCCAAGGACCTTTTTAGCCACGGTACAAACCAGATTCTCCGTCATCTCCATAACGCTATTGTAATCCACATAAGCCTCGTAGCTTTCAAGCATAGTGAATTCAGGATTGTGCTTTGTGGAGATACCCTCGTTGCGAAAGACGCGGCCTATCTCATAAACTTTATCGAATCCGCCTATAATCAACCGTTTTAAATATAATTCAAGGGCGATACGCGGATAAAGATCCTGATCCAATGCGTGATGGTGCGTAATAAATGGCCTTGCCAGCGCACCTCCATACATAGGTTGAAGCACGGGAGTTTCAACTTCAATAAAACCCCTTGTATTCAGATAGTCCCTTATACAATTGATTATTTTACTCCGCGTTATAAAAAGCTCCTTCACATCCTCATTGGCGATCAAATCAAGGTACCTCTGTCGGTATCTTTTTTCCACGTCCACTAACCCGTGCCATTTTTCAGGGAGTGGTAAAAGAGACTTGGCAAGGATGGTAAAGTCATTTGCCTCCAACGTGATTTCACCGGTCTTCGTCTTGAAGAGACTTCCTGTTACACCCATGAAATCACCTATATCAAGATCATGAAGCAATTCATATTTGTCAGTACCAAGGGAATCGCGTCGGAAAAAAATCTGGATCCTGCCGCTGCCATCTCTGATGTCAAAGAACGCTACCTTACCCATGAAACGGGAGGCAGTAATTCTACCTGCCAGACGTAATTCCGGGGAATCTACGGAGGGGAGATTGCCATCAGTTTTCGCGAAAAGCTCTATCGCTTCTCTGTTAGTATGTGTGCGGCGATAGGTATGTGGATAGGGTTCAATGCCGCGGTTAAGAATTCTGGATAGCTTTTCCAGGCGTGGCTGTTCAATGCGTTCCTGCCCGGCCATTGTATTTAGCTTACTTCGATTATCTGAAGTTTAATAATTCCTGCCGGTGTGCGTACCTCGACCTTAGCGCCCTTCTTTTTCCCCAGTAGCGCTTTGCCCACCGGTGATTCACATGAAATCTTGCCGTCAACAGGACTGGCTTCGGTAGTACCTACAATAGTGTAGCGGTCTATCTTACCATCCTGGTTCTGTATTAATACATTATCACCGAGTTCGACCACACCCGGCAAGTGCGGTGATTCGATGATGCGCGCGTTAAGAATAATATTTTCCAGGGATCCTATTCTACCCTCTATAAATGCCTGTTCATTTTTAGCATCTTCATACTCGGCGTTATTTTCAGTGCCCCCCATCTCACGGGCCCTCTTAATTTTATCGGCTACTTCTTTCCGCCGTAGTGAGACCAGCTGTTCATACTCAGCCTTCAGTTTTACTAACCCTTCCTGTGTAATATCAAATCTTTTTTGGGTCATACATATTCCCTCCCGGTGTGCCAAATAGTAAAAAACTGAGAGTTAAATAAACTCTCAGCCATTGTGGGGGTTTCCCAACATTATATTCCGATGCACCTGAGTTGTAAAGAGTGGTATAATATCTGCCGGTTAAAATTCAGGAGGCACCATGGTTACATTACAGGTCATATCATTTCAAACTTGCGGCAAGTCGTTACTTTGTACCGGTCTGGGTAAAAAATTTATTAGCTCCGGTAAAAAGGTTGGTTATATAAAGCCTGTGAACGTAATTAATGAAGGCGAAGAAAAAAATTATCGGGAAGCGGATTATATCCGCGAAGTTTTTGACCTGGATCAAAGTAATGAGCAGCTTTATCCCATTCATCTACAGCCGCAAGATCTGTGGCGGAATTTGACTGAGGATGAAGACAATTTTTCAAAGAGGATAAAGAAGGCCTGTGATCACGTTTCAGATGGAAAAGATATTTTATTGGTTGAAGGTCCCGGCGATTTAAGGGATGATAAGGTCTCAGCTTTAGCCTGTTATACAATAGCTGAAAAACTTGATGCCAGGGTCGTTATGTTAGTCGGCTACTCCCCTGATTATAAGGCAGCTGAGATCCTTCAAATCCTCAAAAAGCTCGAACAGAGATTGATCGGGGTAGTAATTAATCAGGTGCCTGAATCGAAAATCAATTCGGCGCAGAATGAAATTACGGGATATTTTAAAGGGCAGGGAATAACTGTACTGGGTATTCTCCCTGAATCCAGGACTTTATCGGGTGTTAGTGTCGCTGAGATCGCCCTGGCCATTGATGGTGAAATCATATCGTCAAAGGATAAGGCAAATGACCTTGTGGAGAACGTAATGCTGGGCGCTATGACACCGGATTCAGGAAGAGACTATTTTAACAGGAAGAAGAATAAAGCGGTAATTACCAGGACCGAAAGGACTGATATGCTACTGGCAGCCCTTGAGACATCAACCAAATGCCTGATTGTCAGTAAGCAGAAACCATCGACTTCAGTGCTTGTGAAAGCTGAAGACAAACATATACCCATTATAGTTGTTAACAAGGAAATTATTGACATAGTGGCAGGAATAGAAAAGGCACTGGCGCAGGCGAGATTTCAGAATACTCAGAAGTTGAAGGCTGTGGTAACTCTTCTGGATAGCAAATTGGATTTGAAAGCTCTTAATACGTCACTCGGTTTTAAGTGACTGTTTGTCCCCTGTCTACTCAGATTCCTGCGGGCTGCT
>JAPLHI010000109.1 GCA_026389695.1 Chloroflexota bacterium | reverse complement strand
ATTAAGTAAAATTGATAATATAATCGGCGTAAAGGAAGCCAGCGCGGATTTATCCCAGATCGCCAGGATAATAGACGGGACGGAAAAGGATTTTATTGTGTACAGCGGTAATGATGCCGACACTTTCCCTATCCTCGGTCTTGGTGGTTACGGTGTCATTGGCGTCATCACTCACCTGGTTGGTAAGCAGTACAAGAAGATGATGGACGATTTCTTTGCCGGTAAAATCGAAGCATCAGCCAAGCTCCACCGGCACTTTATACCGCTGGTGAATACTATGTTCATGATAGGCAGTCCCATGCCCATCAAGTACGCTCTCAACTACCTTGGTTTCAGGGTGGGTAAGCCCCGTCTACCGCTGGTCGAACCTGATGAAAAGACCAGGGCTGCTATTGAGCAAATGCTCAAAAACTACAAGATAGATTTGCCGTTAACATAGGACTACCTTATATTCCATTTCTCCACGCCGGAATATTGGCCCAAGTTGACCGTTCCCAAATTTGATTATGTCGTATGAAGGAGTATGTGTTGAGCATATGCTTAAAGGTATTCGGATTGGACAAATTTAACTTTGAGTGATTAATCCCAGCGATAATGGCCCTTGCGCTTTTCTGCCCAGTTATCGATGCCCTCAGCTTTAATCAGGGACAAATTATATTCGAGGTTGGGGTGGAAATTCTTTAGAGGCGCCAGCAAGTTGCAGGTTTTATATTCACTACATTCCCAGCACCCCTTCAGGTTCTTGCTCTGAGCGCAGTTCCTGACCTCGCAACGGGAGCCTTTATATCCACCACCTTCCCGGCAGGTAACCTTGCATTCCAGCCCGCTGATTGCCTGCAGCACCTCGGAGAAATCGTGGTACTTTGCGAAAGCTTTGTTGGCCTTTGACCAATAGGTCTGCGCTGCCTTCACCTCGGCATATTTATCAAGCTGCAAATCCTTGATCAGTTCCTGAAGGCGTGCAATAACTGTGAACAGCTCTTTTTTCGAAGGGATACAATCTCGACAATACAACCCGCAGTAAGCTGTCAAATCGGCATCTTCAGACATAGCTAAATGATCCGTTTAATGATGATGCTCTGATCGCGCCGGGGTCCGATGGAAATTATATGAAAGGAGCATTCAATAAGCTCTTCAAGGCGCCTGATGTATTTGCGGGCATTGGCAGGCAGCTTCTTAAAATCGCGAACATTGCTTGTTGTTGCCTTCCAGCCGGGTAATTCTTCATATACAGGCTGACACCGGGCGAGGGAATTAATATCGGCGGGGAACCGGTCAATTATTTTATCGTCTTCTTTATAAGCAGTACATATTTTTACCGTATCCATCTCGTCCAGCACATCCAATCGCGTAAGAATACCACTGGTAAATCCGTTGAGTTGTGTGCTGTAGCGTCCTACAACAGCATCGAACCAGCCGCAGCGGCGTGCCCTGCCGGTTGTAGCTCCATACTCGTGTGCGCGCTGCCGGATATATTCGCCGGTTGTGTCGTTTAACTCTGTGGGCATAGGACCACCGCCGACTCTGGTTGTATAAGCTTTGAAAATACCCGCCACGCAGTCAATTCTGCGCGGATTTATCCCTGACCCCATACATGCTCCCGCTGCAAGCGGTGAAGATGATGTAACGAAGGGATACGAGCCGAAATCAGGATCGAGCATGGCACCTTGAGCACCTTCAAGTACTACTTTGCCTCCTTTTTTAAGGAGGTCATTGATCATGGCGGTAGTATCTTTAATGTAGGGGATTAGGCGTGCGGCGTAAGCATCATATTCTTCAACGATGGAGTTGAAATCCAGAGGTTTCAGGTTGTGGATTTTTACCAGTATCTCGTTTTTTGTCTCAAGAATTTCGGATAGCCTGGACTTAAAATTTTCCAAGTTAACAATATCACATGTCCTGATACCTCTTCTCGCGGTCTTGTCGGTGAAAGCCGGCCCGATACCCTTTCTGGTAGTTCCCAGAGCACCCCGGCCGCGCTTTTCCTCCTCAAGGCCATCAAGCAGCAAATGCCAGGGCATAACAAGGTGGGCACGGTCACTGATATGCAGATTACCCACTTCGATGCCTTTTGACTTGAGACTTTCAAGCTCCTCAATGAGCACTTTAGGGTTGATAACCACACCGTTGCCGATAATACAGGCGGTTCGCGGATAGAAAATTCCGGAGGGTACTATATGTAGTTTAAATTCGCCCCTGGGGTTGATGACCGTATGGCCGGCATTATCGCCGCCGGAGAACCGTATGACAGCATCCGCCTTTTCGGCCAAAACGTCTACTATTTTGCCTTTGCCCTCGTCGCCCCACTGAGCTCCGATGATAGCTATTACTGACATTTTCTTTTCACTTCAAAGGGAATACAAACAAATTTATTGTAATCGACCGTATGTGAATGCATTATGGAAGTATGCTGATTAACCTCGGGACATATACGCTTTGCCCCAGAAATAAAGGAGTGTCCCGCCACCGAAGATAAGAATCACCAGGCCAATAAATATAGCCCAGCCAACCTTTATCCACGGTATCCCTGTTAGGGACAGAATAATGCTGGCAATGATCCATGCCAGGGAAAGCATGGCCAGAGTTGTTAAACTCCATTCAAATGTCCTATCGCTCATTTTTCTGCTTTATAGTTTGATTAAATATCCTTTTATTTATCGGCCTTACGCCAAACATGTATGAAACGCTGACCTACTGTAACAAAAGAAAGGACTACTACTATTGCCAGAGCAATAAATACCTGGTTCAAGAGCAGTCCGAGCGCTAATATTATAACCCTCTCTACACGTGTAAACAAGCCGATAGTACAGTCAATGCTCAGTCCCTCCGCCCGTGCCCTGATATAACTGGTCAGGAAAGAGCCCATCATGGCAAGAAAAATTAGTATAAGCTGGCAGGTCACATTATTCGGCCAGACCGAAGGATTAGTAATAAAAATAAAACTGAGGAATAAGGCTCCTTCAGTGACGCGATCTACGACAGAATCGAAAAGCGCTCCGAATTTCGTGGTTTTTTCCATATAACGGGCAAGAGCGCCATCAAGCAAATCAAAAAGACCTGCCAGGAGGAAAATTATACCGCCCGCCAGCAGGTAGCCGAATCCTATAACAATTGCGGCAACAAGATTTAGTATTAGTCCTGCTGTTGTCATCATGTTAGGTGTAAGTTTAAGTCTGCTGATCAGTGGAACTAAGGGATCAGTAAGAATTCGAGCGGCTTTCCGGCGCAGTTCCTGGAAGTTTGACACTATATTTTCCTTTCCATGATTAGTTCATCAGCCTTGTGTAATAATCTAAAACCTGGCGCGAGACGTTTTCCCAGCTGTATTTTTCAGCAGTGACAAGGCCTCTTTGAGCTAATTTCAGACGCATGGATTTGTCATGGATCAACGTTAATAAAGATCGGGCAAGCGAGTGCGGATCTCTTGGTTTAGCCAATAGGCCTTCCTGACCGTCAGTTAGTACGCTGGCATAACCGGGGATATTGGTAGCCACCACCGGCTTGCCGCTTGCCATAGCTTCCAGTAAAACAATACCAAAACTCTCGTCTTTAGTTGCCGGTGCGCAGAAAATATCAGCGGTTCGATAGTATTGGGGCAGCTCGGCAAAAGTTACATAGTTGGTGAAAATAACCTTGTCAGGTAAAAGCCTTTTAGCCAGAAGCTCGTACTGGTAGCGCAATTTGATACCGGGCCCAACGATAATGAGCCTGAAATCCGCGAAGTCTTCCTTTACAAGTGCACATGCACGGATGAGATCGTCAACACCCTTGCGTTCCTCCAGTCTACCTACAAAAAGAATGTTTAATTTACCGTCGGCATACTCAGCACGCACCGGGCCAGCCGGCTTGTAATGATTAGTGTCTACTCCATTGGGTATTATTTGGTAATCGGCCGGTAAATAGTGTGAGATATAGTCGAGAGCAGGCTTAGAAACAGCGATTTTACCATGTAATTTCTTGCCCAGCGTGTGCATTATAGGCTGTCCCAGCCAATAACCGCTGGACCTCGCGTGGCAGGCATGAAAAGTACCGATATTAATGGTATCAGATTCAATAAGGGTACTCAGACAAAGCATGGGGATAAATGGCTCATGCAGGTGTATTATATCGAATTTTTCCTTTGCAAGTACCCTTTTGACCTGGTAAGGTAGCCATGGAGATAAGGGGATTCTGGCAGTAGTGCCCCCGTATGGAATAGGCAAAGGCCTGCCCACGGCTTTGACTTCTTCCTCAAAATAGCGGGTTCCTTTCTTTCTGACGGGGGCTATGATTTTAACATCGTGCCCCTGGAGGTGAAAATGGTGAGCAAGATATGAAATATGGCAGATGACACCGCCGGGATGTGAATAATCATACGGTGAAATCAGGCCGATTTTCATTATATTGCCGTAATAAGCCCCCTTTCGTACCGGCTTACCTATTTCTTCTCCATGCACTCCGGCAGGCAGATGGGGCTTTGCTGGCTTTGACCGCTGATGAATTGCTCACAGCGCCTGTGCGCCTCGTCGTCGGAGTACTGGATTGGAGGTGATTTCATGAAATAGGAACTTGGAGATACGATCGCACCTGAAAGGCCGCGATCCCTGGCAATTTTAAAGCAGCGTACGGCATCTATGACGACACCTGCCGAATTTGGACTATCCCAGACCTCAAGCTTACATTCTAGGTTGAGTGGCACATCGCCGAAGGTGCGTCCTTCCATCCTGATATGACAGAACTTCCGGTCAAGCAACCAGGGGACATAATCACTGGGACCGACATGGATATTGTCTGGAATAATCTCATAGTCAAGCTGTGATGTGACGGCATTGGTCTTGGAGATCTTTTTGGATTCAAGCCTTTCTCGTTCGAGCATATTATAAAAATCAGTGTTACCGCCAAAATTGAGCTGATATGTGCGTTCCAGTTTAACTCCCCGATCACAAAAGAGACGGGTCAGTACCCTGTGGACAATAGTGGCGCCGACCTGAGATTTAATATCATCACCGATCACCGGCAAACCAGCCTCAGAGAACCGATTATGCCAGTAAGGTTCCCTGGCAATAAATACGGGTATACAGTTAATCAGGCCGACTCCAGCGTTAAGCAATTGCTCGATATACCATTTGGTAGCCTCTTCACTGCCTACCGGTAAATAATTGATGGCTACATCGGCTTTGGTTTCCTTAAGTATATTTACGATGTTTGCTGTGGGTCCCGGCGCTTTCTCAATAATTTTAGAGAGATATTTGCCAAGGCCGTCATGGGTCATACCGCGTACAACCTTCACTCCAGTCATCGGGACATCGCAGAATTTGTACGTGTTGTTTGGGCTGGTAAAAATTGCCTCGGATAGATCCTTGCCAACTTTGTTTTTATCAATATCAATTGCTGCGACAAAATTTATATCACGTATATGATAGCCACCAAGATTTACATGCATTAAGCCCGGGACGAACTCGTCATCTTTGGCTTTTTTGTAGTAATGCACTCCCTGAACCAGAGAGGACGCGCAGTTGCCCACACCTATGATCGCTACATTGATTTTGCCCATTTTGGTTAACTCCTTCCGTACTGAGCGCTAAGCCTGATCTGCTTTACTCTCAGAGTTTAGCTGCATTTTACTAACTATTTCCCTCGACCTAACCAGCCACATGGGTAGTTTAGATTCGTGCAATATTTTATCCGCTACACTTCCCAGTACCCAGCGTGCTACTCCGCTTCTGCCATGGGTCGACATAGCTATCATATCCACCTTTTCATGTTTGGCCAGATCAACAACTCTTTCTGCCGGGTCACCGGCCACAATGATGGCCTTAACGTCGATACCTTTGTCCCTAAGCCTGGTGCTTTTCTTTTCCAGATATTCCTGTCCGGCATCGCGCATAGCTTTGACGAATTTATTGAATTCCGGTCCTAATATCCTTGCCTCAACATCATGAGGCTCGGGTATTACGTGTAAAAGTATCATGGATGCCCCCGTTTTAAGAGCAATGGCTTCGGCATTATGCAGGGCAGCCTCACCAATCTCTGACCCGTCCAGTGGCGCCAGGATTCGCTTAAATGCTATCTTCCTGTCCTTATCCATTTCCTTACTATGCTTGCTGTGGATAAGCAGTACCGGCACGGTCGATTGCGAAACAACTTTTTCAGATACGCTGCCGAGCCACCAGCGGGTTAAGCCTCCGCGTCCGTGAGTAGCCATTATTATGAGGCTGGGGTGATGCTGCTTTACGTACTGAAGGATGTTGTCAGCAGGGCCGCCGTAAAGTACGTATGCCTTGGCTGTGAGATCACGTTTCGGCGCTGTTACTTCTGTATAATCAACAACTTCTTCAATGAGGTTGCTATATAGGACTACAGCGCGGCATGTTATATCATGTTTTTGTAAATGCTCGACGGCATGGTGCACGTAATCATCCAGCAACTGGTTAACTCGGCGTTTTTTACCGCCGAGGCCGACACCGAGGATATCCACTTCAGAATTAAACCGCGAAGCAAGATCTCTAATATACGGGATCACTGCTTCTGCCTCGATCGAGCCATCCAGGGGAACAAGTATTTTTTTAAACATGATAGTAAATAATTCCGCACTATTATAGCAGATTATGAAATTATTCTTGTATAATTCAAGATTTTTATGCTAATTTATAACATGCTTTATGACTTCCACACTCATACATTTAACAGCGACGGCGTCCTTTCTCCCATCGAGCTAATCAGGCGTGCATCCATAAGAGGCTATTCGGCGATTGCTATTACCGATCACATAGGCGTCGGCTCATTGGAAAGGGTCATCAGGGAAGTCAGTCAGGATTGTGAATTGGCAAGAGCGCATTGGAATATACTGGCTATTCCCGGAGTAGAGCTGACACATTTACCTCACGAAGCCATCGATGAAACAGCAAAGAAGGCAAAAGAACTGGGTGCTTGGATTGTGGTTGTGCATGGTGAGACTCCTGCAGAGCCCGTGGAACCTGGAACTAATCTGGCAGCGGTAAAATCATCCTACGTAGATATACTGGCTCATCCGGGGTGCATAACTGAAGAGGTGGCTGAGCTTGCCGCCGGCAACAAAGTTTTTCTCGAAATTACTACGCGGCGTGGCCATTCTACGACGAACGCTCACGTAGCGAAAATTGCAAGCGGGGCTGGGGCTTTAATGTTGTTGAATTCGGATTCCCATAATGAGGACGATCTCCTGTCTGAAGCTCTGACTAAAAACGTCCTGCATCAGGCAGGCATTGGTAACCGCAAATTCAAGCAGATACTTGAATTTAATCCACTGCAACTGCTGCAGAGGATCAGGCGACTGCCTTAAGGTTTTGATTAATAAATTTTAAGTTAGCTCTTGCCGATCCTGAAAACCTTGGTACCGCAGATTGGGCATAGGCCTTTTAGCGCCGGTCTGCCATTTTTCAAGGTCACTTTTTGAGGGTTTTTGATCTCAACCTTCTTTCTGTCCTTGAAGCAGTATGCCTGTGTCATATGGCACCTCCTAAAGCTAATTTATAGCTGTTAAGGCTAATATAGCGAATACGAATAACTCTGTCAAGCTTTTTTATGGAAAATAGGTAAATCAGGAGGTTCTCAGGGATTAAAGACCTTTTCAGGATGCCAGGTTCCCGTTTCCCGGATAAATTTCATGACGGCAATAAATTTGTGCTGTAAATCGTAGGCACGGCAATACGTATTTTTACTATCGTTCTCAACTGGAAGTGCGATATTGTGACCCTTGATAACCTCGTTGGCTTGCTCACTGTTTAACATTATAAGAGGCCAGTCAGCTAGTGGAAAGTCCACCGGATGTAGCATGTCGCTCAGCTTTCCTTTAGCAGCGGTTTCTTCAGCCTCATCCCATAATATTGAGTGTTCCAGCTTGAACGGCCCGTAACCTGACCGGACTAAATCCTTCAGGCAGGCTCCGCAGCTTAATTGTTTTCCCAGATCATTGGCTAGGGAGCGGATATAAGTACCTTTGCTGCACTGCACTCTGATTTCGAGACACGGAATATCAAATTTCAAAAGATCGATCTTTTCTATAGTTACTTCCCGCGGTTGAGGGTTAACAGGAATACCCGCCCTGGCAAGGTTATAATACTTAGCTCCATGCAGTTTCAATGCGCTGTAAGCGGGCGGGACCTGTTTGATTACGCCCACATAACTTTTTAAAGCGTCTTCTATTTCTGATATTGATATACCCGTAGGGTCTGTGCGCTCCGTGACCTTCCCCTCCCTATCAAACGTATCTGTACTTATGCCCAGTTCAATAGTTGCAACATATGTTTTGGGGCGATTCATCAGGTATTCGACGATTCTGGTTGCCTGGCCGAAACAAACGGGGAGTACACCGGTGGCCAGTGGATCAAGTGTACCGGCGTGGCCTACGCGTTTTTCGCCGGACAATTTCCGTAGCCTGGCTACAATGCTGAAAGATGTCCTGCCCGCCGGCTTATTTACGTTTAGTATGCCGCTTGCGCACATCTTTTTCTGCCTGGTTCTCCGCGGCAGCAATCTGGTCAATGAAGTTTACAAGGTTGACACCGCGTTCAATGGAGTCATCGAAATAAAATTCCAGCTCAGGGGTAACCCTTGTGTTGAGGCGGTGGGCAAGTTCACGACGCAGAAAGCCCGAAGCTGAAGCAAAACCTTTCAGGATCTCATCTTTATCAATATTCTCTCCAAGTGCGCTGATAAAAACCTTGGCGTTTCTCATATCAGTGGTGGCGGAAACCCGTGTTACGCTTATGAGGCCATTGAGCCGCGGATCGTTTACATGCTTGCATAATAAATCACTGATCTCATTCTGAATAAACTGGTTGAGACGCTCCGTACGTCGTGTCATAGTTTTCTCCAAAGCAAAAAATTACATGAGTTTTAGCTGAAGGGGAGCAGAGAATAGGTAACAGATTAAGTTACCTGTTCCTGGCGGAAGAACTGAAGGATATCGCCTATTTGGAAGTCATTAAAGCTATCAAGTTTCACGCCACATTCCATACCTGTTGCTACCTCCTTGACATCGTCCTTGAAACGCTTCAAGCTACTTACTCGTGATTCTGCAACAATTTTATTAGCACGAAATACACGCACCTGCGAATCGCGCGTGGCTTTGCCTTCTTTAAGCAGGGAACCAGCGATTTTTCCTTTCTTGCCGGCTTCAAATACAGCCTTTATTTCAGCCTGGCCAACAATAACCTCGGCATATTCCGGCTCAAGCAAACCTTTCAGTGCTTTCTCTACGTCTTCTATAAGCTTGTATATCACGCTATACTGTCGGATACTTATATTTTCCAGTTCTGCCATCCGGCTAGCCCCGGGTTCGGGTTTGCTATTGAAACCTACCACGACTGCTTTAGAAGCCAGAGCGAGCAAAATATCGCTCTCTGTTATGCTACCTGTACCAGTATGAATGACTTTGACCCTGGTTTTTTCATCGCTCAGGTGCTCCAGTGAATCTTTGATGGGTTCGATACTGCCGTGTACATCAGTCTTCAGAATAATATTCAAGTCTTTAGTTTCGCCTGTAGCAGTCTGTGAGGCGACCGAAGTTAGGCTGATACCCTTAGTTGCGGTACGCCCCTCTTCTTTATTTTTATCTATAAGCGCCCGCGCCTCTTTTTCAGCTGCTACTACCTGGAATACTTCACCGGCTGCAGGAACAGAGTTTAAACCAAGAATTCCCGTTGGTGTTGCCGGTTCGGCTTTTCGAATATTCTTCCCGGCGTCACTAAACATAGCTTTTACTTTGCCCCCGATAGTGCCGGCAACAATATTATCTCCAGGTTTTAAAACACCCTTCTGAACTAATACCGTCGCCACAGGCCCCCTGGTCTTGTCGAGCCTGGCTTCTATAACGATACCTTCAGCAGGACAATCCCATTCTGCTTTAAGCTCCAAGATATCCGCTACAAGCAGAAGGTTTTCAAGGAGGTCATCAATCCCCAGCTTTTTCTTAGCAGACACCGGGACGCAGATAATGTCGCCTCCCCATTCTTCAACCAGTATTCCCTGGTCGGCAAGCTGTTGTTTCACCTTGTCTGGATTGGCGCCAGGTTTATCAATTTTGTTTAATGCGACTACGATACTGACTCCGGCTGCTTTCGCGTGATCCAGCGCTTCAATTGTCTGGGGCATTACGCCGTCGTCGGCAGCCACAACCAGGACAGCGATATCAGTAGCCCTTGCTCCTCGTGCTCTCATGGCTGTAAAAGCTTCATGCCCGGGGGTATCAAGAAAAGTAATTTTCCTTCCTTTCATTTCGACCTGGTAAGCTCCGATATGCTGTGTAATAGCACCAGCCTCGCCACCAGCTACATTGCTCTGTCTTATAGCATCCAGAAGACTGGTTTTGCCGTTGTCTACATGTCCCATAATTGTGATTACAGGAGGGCGAGCATGCAGCTTACCAATTTTGGCAGTAACAGCTTGTTTAGCCAGCGCTGAAGTTCGCTGGCGCTTTGCTGTAAAACCGAAATCGGCCACTACTCCTGAAGCGACTTCGTATTCAAGAGCCTGATTAATATTAGCCATAATGCCATTACGCATGAGCTGTTTAATAATCTCAATCGGGCTTACACTTATCATATCAGCCAATTGCTTGACCGTGATAATAGGTGGAAGTATGATTTGCGGAGATACCGGCTGTGCAGCACTTGATTTTATTCCGTTATCACCCGGGTTGTGATCTGTCTCCTGCCTATTTGTCATAGTGAATCTTCCTTCTCCGGTAAGCTTCTTCCATATTCTATCAACATTTGACGGTTTTCCGCTGATAATCCGGCATGTAATGTATACTCGAGGCGATTGCCCTTCAAGCCCGCTTCCCAGCAACCTCGGTAATGGCAGAGATAGACACCCCTGCCAGGTTTTTTCCCTTTGGGATCAATCTCAATAATTTCTGCTGAGCAAACCAAACGAATCAAATCTCGCTTATTTTGCATTTTCCTGCAGGCAACACACGTGCGCTGCGGCATATGCTTACGCGGCGCGATCCGCCCTCTATTCTTAACCCGCGTATTCTTCCTCCTCGATATAGGGTGCCTTCTTATGCTTTGCTTTCTTGCCCTTTACTGCATCTTCACGTCCATCCGTATCTTTTTTGCTCGTATCTTTCTTCTTTGCCTTGCCAGACTTGGAGGCGAGAATTTCCTCGGCGAAACGTATCTTGGATGGTTGGGCCGGGGTGACTACCTCCAGAGGTAGGATTATTTCAATCCCGGAAGGCGCTTGTTCTTCCGCTGCTGGAGCCTCTACCGCTTCTTCTTCAAAAACAACTTCCTCCAGCTCTGCCGGCTGTGCCAGGATCACTCCTTTTTCTACAGCGGCCTTGCCCTTCTCTTCCTCCTGGGCAGTTTTGCCTTTTATCGCCGCCTTCTCCGCCTCCAGTTCAGAAGCGCTCTTGATATCAATCCGCCATCCGGTAAGCTTGGCAGCAAGACGAACGTTTTGCCCTTCTTTGCCGATAGCTAAGGAAAGGTGCTTATCAGGCGCCTTAACCAAAGCTGTTGTTTCTGCCTGGTTAAGGGTGACACTAAGCACCTGGGCGGGACTAAGGGCATTAGCTATAAATACCTTGGGATCATCGGACCATTGAACAACGTCTATCTTCTCGCCATTAAGCTCGTTTACGATATTCTGTATTCTGATACCCCTCAAGCCGACGCAGCAGCCAACCGGATCTATTCCGGGCTGCCTAGTGGTGACAGCAACCTTGCTGCGATAACCCGCTTCTCTTGCCACCGCTTTTATTTCTACCAACCCGCTGGCTATCTCGGGGATTTCCAATATGAGTAGATCTCTCAGCAGATTGCGATGCGCCCGTGACGCAATAATCTGAGGGCCTTTACTTGTGCGCGCTACCTCTACAATATATAACTTTAAGCGCTGGCCCGGGCGATAGCGCTCGATAGGTACCTTTTCGTTGGTGGGGATAACTGCCTCTGTTTTTCCTATATCAACCATTACGTGCTCTGGTGTCACTCTCTGCACGGTACCCGTTATAATTTCACCTTCTTTACCGACGAACTCTTCATAAATCGCACCACGTTCCGCGTCATGCAGTTTTTGCAGTATTACCTGTTTTGCGATCTGTGCCGGTATTCTTCCAGCGTTAGGTGGAGGGATATCCTGAGTAAGAGTGTCGCCAACTTTGATAGTTAAGTCTATTTTCCTGGCGTCTTTAAGTAAAATTTCCCGGTAAGTATCCTCAGGCAATTCGGACACAATTTTTTTAAGTGAAAGCTTTACCTCTCCACTTACAGGGTTTATCTTGACTGAGATGTCCTCACCGTGTGTGTAAGCTTCCTTCCTGTAGGCAGAAACCATCGCTGATTCCAGCGCTGTAAGCACAATCTCCTTGGGCAGGTTTTTCTCCGCCGCAAGCTGCATGAGGGCGCTCATGAACTCGGTTTTTGCCATTTAATCCAATTTCCCCTCAATATTGCATTTTTTCTCAATAAAAAAGTGGGTACAAGGACCCACTTTTGGACACGTTTTGAGTTCACTCTGATATTAACACATCATAACCGAAAATGCAAATATTTGGTGTACGAGTGTCACTGATAGCGGATTGTACGGTGGGAAAACCGAAGGGAACTTACTTGTTTTTTTTCACCGTTAAAAAACCAAGATTTAGTTTCTCCAGAGATTTCTGTAATGAGCGATGTTTGATAACATCCAATATGACCTTGCTGTGCCAGTCAAATGTGATGTCGGGTGATGTCAGAATGGATTCATGTACACCATGGCGTTCAATAATATTGAATATGTGGTCTATTTGTTGATCATTGAGCTTACTATAAAATTTGTGTGCCCAGTAATCAATATCAAGTTCATGACGTAATATATTGTGCCAGCCTTTCTGATACCGTGACAGGTTCCTGACTGATAAATCATCATGTACCAGTGCGTCATGAAGTACCTGCGAAGCGACCTGAGCACTCAAAACCCCGAAATAAATGCCTCCTCCGGTTGTAGGCTTTACCTGTCCAGCCGCATCTCCAACAACGATCAGGCGACCACCGTAAGTCCTCGGTAGAGGTTTAAGAGGGATTTTTCCAAAACTGAATTTGCATCCTGCCACCCGGATTTTGCCCTGCTTTTCCAGCGTTTTTAATAGATTATCCAGATAATATTTGGGATTATTCATGCAGAGCAATCCTGTTTTTGCCCTCTTATTGCCAATGGGCACAAGCCATGCAAAAAACCCCGGAGCCAGTTGTTTCCCGGAATAAATTTCAACTTCATCAGTACCATCGCAGCTTACTTCCGCCTGCGCTCCATAGGCAAAATCAGGGCATGATCCTAAGCCTAACTGCTTGGTCAGCGCGGGCATGAAACCGGTGGCAACTACTACGGCCCTGGCATCAAGAGAAACAGTTTTAGTATGTTTGCTCGCCAGTATTTGTACTTTTGTTTTGTCAATTATTATGTTGGTTACCGGCGTTAAAAAAAAATATTTGACTCCGGCTGATACGGCTCTTGAAGCAAGGGTACGATCAAGAGCAGGCCTGTCTAATACATATGCCTGTGTAACATTTTGTTCAACTTTTATGTAATTGCCTGAAGGCGAAAATATTTTTGCCGACCGTGATTCCTGCTGAATTATATCTCTATCTACGTTGAGCAGGCCAAGGCATTCACTGCTTATGATTCCGGTGCAAGATGTTTTATAACCTGGTTCTGGGTGTTTTTCCAACACACAGACACTATGGCCCAGCTTGGCCAGTTCGCTGGCGATATAGCTTCCTACTACACCGGCTCCGATTATGGCAACGTCGTACAAATTCAATGCTCCGTAATTTAAATGGATGTTATGGAATTATTATAGGAATGACCGGATTATAATGATTCCAATCCTCCGAACCTTCTCTGGCGTTTGCTGTAAATTTTAAGAGCTTTATCAAAATCGTGTTTGCCGAAATCCGGCCAGAGGATTGGAGTAAAGTATAGCTCGGCATAAGCAGCCTGCCATATAAGAAAATTGCTCAACCGCATTTCATCCCCGGTTCGAATAAACAGATCGGGATCCGGCATTCCATTTGTATAAAGATACCGGCTGAATAAATTTTCGTCTACATCGTCAGAAGGAATATGTTCGTCCATAATTTTACGTGCGGCAGCCACAATTTCACTTCTGCCGCCGTAGTTAAAAGCAATATTAACCGTTAGAGCGGTGTTATTTCTGGTGGCCTCAAGCGCCTCTTTAGCTTTCAGTTGAATATTGCGCGGGAGCCTGTCCGGATTTCCTAAATGGTTTATTCTGATATTTTTCTCATTTGCTATTTTAACTGTTTCTTCAAGGTTATCCTCAAGCAGCTTTAAGATTCCCTGTACTTCAGCTATCGGGCGATTCCAATTCTCTGTGGAAAACGCATATAGTGATAAATAAGGTATCTTGTACTGGGCAAACATCTCAATAAAATCGCGGGCGTGCAAAGCACCCTGACGGTGCCCGAATAACCTGGGTTTGTGCCTTTTTTTTGCCCAGCGGCCGTTACCGTCCATGATAATGGCAACATGTCTAGGTAGCTTTATCTCTTTTGATAGTTTCATCACTTTCCTAACTTGTTTTTCAGCTCTTCCTTCTTGGCCTCATCGAGTTCGATTTCATTGGTTATGACCTGGTAACCTGACTGGTTCAGAATAGTTGTGCCAGGTTCAAGATCTGTCATAAGGCATACGTGTGACCCGACTATCGAATTAGGACCCATGCGGCGACCGGGAAGTATACTTGCATTGATACCGGTTTTACAATTATTTCCGATAATGGCTCCCATTTTATCTCTGCCGGTAGGCATTACTTGATCGCCGTACTTGACACCTACCTCCTTTTCATCAAAGCGGAAATTTGCTGTAACTGTTCCAGCGCCGAAGGAGCAGGCATTACCTATTATAGAATCCCCGATATAACAGGAGTGAAACCAGCAGCTATCACCCACATAGGAACATTTTACCTCTGTGGAAAATCCTACAACACAATTGTTACCTATATGACTATAATCCCGGACAAGGACGCTATTACCAATAACCGTATTTTGTCCTATATAGGCCGGACCGCGGATAACCGTATTCTCAAGAACACGGACATTCTCGTCTATAATTACATTGCCGGTTATGGTAGCCCGGTCAGAAATCGAAGCCGAAGTAGCTATGTGGCCGTCACTATTATCCAGGAAATGCTTGACAATATCGAATAAATGCCAGGGATACTTAATGGGCGCCCAGAAATCGTTATAGCGCACTACCTTTATTTTATAGCCATTTTTAACCATGCTGTCCATGGCGCTCTCATAGACATCGTCTCTGGTGGTGGTAACACGGTCAATATATTCTAATAGTTTGCCGGTATCCGTATGCAGGTGTAGAAGGATGTTTATCAGATTACCGGGCTCGGTGCCGGGGTCCGGTTTTTCTACTATGTGCGTCAGTTCACTATTAGCGTTTATCGCAAGGTATCCACCGGGGAAATATTGGTTGACCTCATAACCTAACATGTAAGATGATGCCAGGCCGCTGTTATAATCATGAAGCAGCTTTTTATATGCGGACAAAGTAAATACATCATTAGGATTTACGACTAATATTTCACCATCGAGGTATGTTGCCGCGCATTTTAAAGCATCGGCGATTCCTAATGGTTGCCGCTGTAAAGCGAACTCAAAATTGGCAACCTTTACGGCACCGGTTATTGATTCTATTTGTTTCATATTCCCGGGATTACCTATGATAACGAAATCTCTCAGCCCTGCTTTCAAAGCTATGTCAATTTGATGCTCGAGTAAAGTCTTACCAATAAAATTAAGCAGGAATTTATCCTCGCTAGTAATCCCTTTACTCAGTAATTGGTCGGTATCAGTATTGGATCTCGATTCTGCAAGCACCCTTATTGCCGGCTCCGTACCGCTTGCCCTGATGAGCATCCAGGCATCACTGAATTCAAAGCGGAGCCCGTCGAGCTCATTTATATTGACTGCGCTCAAGCTCGCAGATTTTTGTTTTATCCTCTCCATAGCTCTGGATTTTAGCTCGTTGGGACAGTAAATTTTATTCTTGTCAAAATAAAGCCTTGGTACAGTCCTGAAATAGTCCCTGATTTCATCTGCTTCCCTTATAGAACTTAGAAGCGTAAGGGCGGCAAAGATACTGTCCGGATAATAGCCCACAGCCGGAATAATATAAACACCAACTGATTCTACCCCAATTGCAGCATCATATTCACGGGCAAGATGAGCCGCGTAAACATCGCCCACTTTACCGCGTATAACTTTACCCCCTATGTCCTCAATCGCTAAGTCAAGCAACATACCGGTTTCTATAGTTGTTGCCACCATCTTTTTACCCGTTGTTTTAATAAGACTCCTGGATATAAAAGCGACCATCTCGTTGAAACCCAGGAATCCCTTCTGATCACAGAAAACCACGCGGTCAGCATCACCGTCGAAGCAAATTGCAAGGTCGGCATTTTTTTGCCGGAGAAAGGCAATTGTGCCGGTTAACGTATCTTCTTTGGGTTCGGGATTTCTGCCGGGGAAGCGTCCGTCGGGCACATCATTGACCGCGATCACTTTGAACCCTAATTTTTTAAATATTTCGCTGGCAAAACCGGCGGCGGCGCCATTGCCGGCATCAACCATCAGTTTGAGGCTACGATTGAATTCAAATCCCTGGATGCTTTTTTTAATAAAGTCAAGATATTTCCATTTCATCCTCGGCACTTTTTCCACCTGCCCTGATTTGCCCGTCCTGAATTTGCCGCTATAGAAGATATCCTCTATCTCAACTTCCTGTGTCCTATCGAAACCAATGGAATTGGCGTTGAAAAGCTTTATACCGTTGAATTCAGGAGGATTATGTGATGCTGTTATCATGACCCCGGCATCAAATCCCATTTCCCGCGTAAGCAGTGCAAGCGCCGGCGTGGGAACAATGCCTAAATCAGCTACGTTGATATTACATTCGGCAAGCCCTTTGATGACGGCCTGCTTTATCAATTCACGGCTTAGCCTTGAATCGGTGCCCAGGCAAACTGCAGACCCCTCCGGCAGGATTGTGCCAAGCGCCATACCTACCCCCGTGCAGAGTGCGGGAGTAAGGTCTTGGTTCACCACCCCTCTTACACCGCTGGTCCCGAAAATCGGCCTTTTCATTTTATTGATTCGTTAATTAAAAATTTATGGTAGATGATAGTAATGCCTTCACAACTCAATGTCAATTATATAAGGTTTTTATAAAAAAATGCGTTTATTTACATAAGATGTGTTGACAGGGTAAAAATTATCTGGTAGTATTCCGTTCCAGTGTTTGTGTGGTGGAGGCAAAAATAAAATAGTAAAGAAAAGGTAGGCCGTGCTGACAATAATTGAAACAACGTTAATCTACTCAGTGTTACTGGGCTCTTTGTACTTGCTCGTTAGTCTCGGTTTCTCCCTCATTTGCGGTGTCTTAAGGGTTTTTCATCTTGGCTACGCGTATCTCTTCGTAGCCACCATCTATCTTACCTGGTTTTTCTATCATACACTCAGCCTGCCGCTCGCGGTATCCATTATATTAATGGTTATACTGCAGGCGCTAATTTCCATCGCAATTTATTATGGAATTATCGCCAAGTATCTCAAGCAGGAAGAAATTATTATCACGGGTTTACTGTTAATTGCGCTGATAGCAGACCAGGCGGCAAACAGGTTTTATCCCATTCAGTCGGCAGTATACCTGCCGACAACAATCATACCCGGCAGCATAGCTATCGGTTCCACCAATATTGCCATCCAGTTGATATTAGCCGCTGTCATGGGCATTATAGTGACCGCCTTATTCGTGCTTTTCTTTCTTAAAACCAAGACCGGCCTGGCGGTGCGCGCGATTTCTTATGATCTCAACATCAGTAAAATCATGGGCATACGTGTTGAACAAATATACATATTTGTGATGGTACTGACGATTCTTCCCGTGATAATCGCAATGCTGATGATAGCTCCGGTCTGGGCGGTTGATCCCACTATGGGGTGGGGGTACATGTATACAGCTATCCTGGTATCGGTATTGGGAGGTCTCGGCAATATACGGGGCACCATAATTGCCAGCTATATCATCGGTTTCGTACACGCATTTGCCTCGTTTATTATCAGCGAACCTCGTCTTATGAACCTTGCGGCGCTTGTCGTAGTAGTGATAATGCTCATTTTCAGGCCGCAGGGTATAACTAAAACTGAAAGTTTGTGGTGATTCGATGGAATTAGAAGTAAAACGCGAAAAACTTGTCTTACGAGCCGGCACTCAAAAATTTGAGTGGCATATTGAACCTCGCTACTGGCGTATGCCAGCAATCTGGATTAGCTTACTGTTTGTGCTTCCCATTGTTATTTACTTTGTGAATCCTAGCCTGTTGCCCACCATCATTGATGCCAACTTGCTTGCCGCAATTGCAATTCCACTGGGATGGATGACCATTGGTACCGGGAGGATGAATTTTGGCCCGCAGTTTTATATTGCAGCAGGCGGCTACGCGGCAGCTCTGTGCAGCATACATCTGGGGTGGGGCCCTGCGCCTACCCTGCTGGTGGCACTCCTAACCGGCCTGTTCTTCGGTATTCTTATGAGCCCGCTGAGCATCATTGCCGGCGGCCTGTATTACACACTCCTTACGCTGTTGTTCCCGCTGGTGTTCCTGGAAGTTACCTTTATTTATACCGATATTTTCAAGGGTGATGTGGGCCTATTCGGCATATTACCTCTTATCAGTATTGGAAATTTCACGCTTAACCAGTTTTTAATCTGCATGCTGGCATTAATCATCATGCTGATTTATCTGTTAATAGTGGACAAGTTGCTCAGATCAAAGTTCGCCCCGCAGATGTCGGCCATCAATGATGATGAAGAAGTGGCCGAGGCTATGGGTGTTAACGTGAAAAAGGTCAAAATAATCAGCTTCACCATCCCTGCAGTAATGATGGCTGTGATAGGCTGGTTCTATGCGCATTATTACGGCACTTTTGCAGGTATTACATACCTTCCGCTTGCTTTCATGTTAAAGATTCTCATGGTCAGCATGATCGGTGGCCGCGTGCAGATTTATGGAAACGTTATAGGTGGCTATTTCATAGCCGGCCTGGAGCTCGCACTTATCATGGTGCTTGGCGATTATTCGTCCGTAGTTTTCCCGATTATACTGCTGGTACTCCTGCTCACCCTTCCTGAAGGACTCTTCGGCCTGTACAGAAAACGAAGGTACAGGGAGTACCTGCCGACCCTTCATGTAAGGAGATAAAAAACGTGTCAGAGATATTAAGAGTAAATAATATATCCAAGCATTTCGGCGGCCTGATGGCTGTGAGTGATGTTAGTTTGTCCATCAATCAGGGAGAAACTGTAGGCTTGATGGGCCCCAACGGCGCCGGTAAGACAACCCTGGTTAATATGATCACAGGGAAGTACGCTGTTGATTCAGGGGACGTTCAATTTATGGGACACGACATCACAAAAATGCCCACGTACCAGAGGTGCCACCTCGGCATAACCCGCACCTACCAGATACCGAGGCCTTTCCCCGAGCTTACTGCCATAGGCAGTGTCGCCGTAAGCGCCCTACAGGGTAAAAAAAGAAGTAACCAGAGCTTTGAAGATGCTTTAACAGACGCCACGCATTACCTGGAATTCTGCGGGCTCTTCAGCAAAAGGAATGTGCTGGGAAAGGATTTAACCCTCTACGAGCTGCGTAGCCTTGAATTAGCCAGGGCTCTGGCAACCACACCCAAGCTAATGCTTGTTGACGAGGTTATGGCAGGCTTAAATCCGCATGAAGCGGTAAAGGCAGTCAGGCTTATTGAACGTGCCAAGGAGGAGTTTGGGGTGACAATACTCTGGATCGAGCATGTAATGGCAGTCTTGATGAAAGCGGCGCAGAGAGTGGTGGTGCTGCATTACGGTAAAAAGATTGCGGAAGGCCTTCCCCAGGATATTGCCAATGACCCGTTTGTAATAGAATGCTATTTAGGATCGTGCCATGCTTGAAGTAAAAGATATTTGTGTTTCCTACGGCGTAACACCTGTTCTTCACGGGGTCAGTATCGATGTCAATGCGAATGAGATGATCGCTATACTCGGCACTAATGGCGCCGGTAAATCAACTCTGGTTAATACCATACTCGGCATGGTGAAATCTTCCTCGGGATCTGTAATTTTTGAAGGCCAGCATATAGAGAAGCTGCCTACACATGAAATCATTCACCGCGGGATTGCGCAGGTGCCGGAAGCAAGAAGGATTTTCCCGTATCTGACAGTTATGGACAATCTTATGGTTGGGGCCTACAACAAGAGCGCCTGGTCCATCAGGAAGAAAAACCTGGAAAGGGTATTCAACCTGTTCCCCATCTTAAAAGATAGGAAAAATCAGACCGGGGGCACTCTAAGCGGCGGAGAGCAGCAGATGATGGTAATCGGCCGCGGGCTGATGTCAAACCCGAAGTTACTTATGGTGGATGAACCTTCACTGGGGTTGGCTCCTAAAATATTGGAAGTTGTATATGATATTTTGAGCAAGTTCCGCGATGAAAAGATTACGACCTTGCTTTCTGAGCAGAATGCCCGTCAGGCGCTTTTGATTTCCGACAGGGGCTATATCATGGAGAACGGCAGGGTTATTCTGACAGACAAAGGCGAGAATTTGCTGGATAACGAAAAGGTCAAGAAAGCTTACCTGGGGATATAAATATGGAAGATTATTTTAACTATACTAAAAATTTGTTCGATCCATCCAAAGTTCAAGAGAAACCTGAGGTTTTTAAGGGTCTCAGGGTTCTGGACTTTACACATGTTGTATATGGCCCCACTGCGGCTAAAATACTGGGGCAATACGGAGCCGAGGTTATAAAGTTCGAATTACCCTGGGTAGGGGACCTCTGGCGCTTCGGCGTGTTGTGGGGTAGCTTCTGGAGGCACTCCAGCGTTTGCTTCCATTTTGTGCAGTACGGAAAATATTTCTTCTCACTTAATTTGAAGCTTCCCAAGGCAAAAGAAATTATCCTGAAAATGGCAGAGCAATCGGATGTAGTAATTGAAAATTTCGCTGCCGGTACTACGGATGCCTGGGGTATCGGTTACAGCCAGCTGAGCAAAGCTAATCCCGGCATTATATATTTAAGCTGTGCTACTTACGGCCAGTACGGGCCGATGAGGTTTTTCCCGGGTTGGGACCTGCTGGCGCAGGCGGCCAGTGGCGTTATCAGCCTCACAGGTTATCCGGATACAGACAAATACTATAAATTACCGGATTATGTCGGCGATTTCTACCCGGGCAATGTTGGCGCACTGGCAGTTATTATGGCTTTGAATCAACGCAAGAAGACTGGCAAGGGACAATACATTGACCTTGCTCAGACAGAAGCTTTGATGAGGATAATACCCAATTTCACTTACCATAGCATTACCGGGGAAGATCTCGGGCGTGCTGGCAACACAGACCCGGCCATGGCGCCATCCGGCATCTTCAAATCCTGTGACGGGAAATTTGTTGCCCTGGCGGCTGCAACGGATGACCAGTATAAAGCCGTCTGCGAAGCCATGGGACGCCCGGACCTGGTGAACAAATACAAAGACACGTTTGAAAGACTTAAGCCTGAAAATGCCAAAGAACTTTATGATATTGCAGCCAAATGGGTTGGTACCAGTAGCGTTGAAAACCTTGTCGAACTGGCTAAAAAGCACGGCTTTTCTTTTGCCCAGGTGGAGGACGACTACGATATTACTAATGACGAATGGCGGAAGGACAGGGGCAGCGTGATTGTGTACACTGATGATATGTACGGTAAGCTGAATATACCCGGACCGTCTGCTATGCTGAGCAAAACCCCGGGAAGGATCAAATGGCTGGCAAGACCACTGGGTTATCATAACCGCTATGTATTAAAGAAAATACTTGGATATTCTGAAGAGGAAATCAAGCAACTTGAGAAAGAAAGGGTTGTGGGGAACTGGGATGACAGACCCGGCATCAAACCACCCGTGTATTACGATATTGAAAAAGATCCCATTTTCAACTACAAGGGAGAATAATTTAAGGCAGAGCACATGAGCAAAAAAGAAAAAGAACAAATACTGGTACGATACGGCAGCAGCCGCAAAGAGCGGGAAGACTTCCTCAAAGGCATGATGAGCCCGGAGGGGAAAGCGGAAGTACTTGATGATGTATTGGTGCTTGATGTCAGCTATGCAAATATGTCGGGTGACATCGCCTCAAGTATTTTTGCGGAGTTTGGCGCTGAGGTGATTAAAATCGAACCCCCGGAGGGTGATCCTTCGAGAAAAATTACTCCAAACGGCGTCAATCGAAATGGTGTTGGTATTCCTTTTATCATGGAAGCACGCAACAAACGTTATTATACTCTGGATCTCAGAACCGAGGCCGGGCGCGATGAGTTCAAGAAGCTGGCTGTCAGGGCTCATATAATTATTGAAACATATAAACCGGGTCAGATGGACTCATGGGGCATCGGTTACAGGCAGTTGAGCGCGACTAATCCTGGATTAGTGTACATAGCAATCAGCCCGTATGGTCAGTATGGGCAGAAGACGC
>JAPLHI010000033.1 GCA_026389695.1 Chloroflexota bacterium | reverse complement strand
TATTGTATGGCTCAATCCCGAGCGTTTCCGCTTCAGCACCTACCCCACGGTACTATTGATCGGCAAGCTCTTCCCCATGTTCGACCTGACTATCGATGGATTGAGCGCAGCGGTCAAGAAACTGACGACCAGGCGATAGACACTTTTCTGCCTGAACAATATAGACAACTACCTCATCCGATGGCTATAATTCTTCCATGCCATCCAGGCTAAAAGTCCTCATCAACTACGAAGATATTTCTCTGGCTATAGATAGGCTTGCGGCTGAGATTACCAGGGATTATAAGGGTAAGCGGCCTCTCCTCATCGGCATACTCAAAGGTTCTTTCATGTTTATGGCTGATCTTGTCCGCCATATAGATACCCCTCTTGAAATCGATTTCGTGAAGCTGTCGAGCTATGGAAGCGGCACCGAGTCCTCGGGAAAAATCAGAGCGCTCACCAGACTGAGCGCCAAGATAAAAGGAAGGCATGTCATAGTTATTGAGGATATCGTCGATACGGGACTGACCACCGGTTTTCTCATGGAATACCTGCGCAAGAAGAAACCAGCTTCACTCAAGCTATGCGCGCTGACAGAGAAGCCGGCCCGGCACAAAGTCCCGGTCCACATAGATTACCTGGGTTTTAAAGTGCCGGATAAATTTATCGTAGGCTACGGCATTGATTGGAATGAAAAATATCGCTACCTGCCCGATATCTGTTATATAGAATAAGCCGTACACGGTGGAGGTCAATCATGAGTCTCTCAGAACTGATAGCAGTCGCTCGCGGAGATAAATCTGCCGACCTGATTCTGAAAAATGCCAGCATTGTAAATGTTTTGAACACCAGCATAGAAAAGGGCAATGTGGCAATCTATGATGGACATATCGCCGGTATAGGAGACTATGCAAAGGCAAGTGAGATCGTTGATCTCAAAGGCGATTACCTGTCACCCGGTTTCATCAACGGACATATCCATATTGAAAGCTCCATGCTGCATCCGGCCCAGTATGCCCGCGCCGTGGTGCCTCACGGCGTCACCTCCATTTCCACCGATCTGCATGAGATAACCAACGTATCAGGCTTCGATGGCATCAGGTTTGTCATGGATTGCGCCCGTGACCTGCCGCTGGATATCTTCTTCCAGGCTGCCTCATGTGTCCCGGCCACACATATGGAAACTGCCGGGGCCTCCATCGGTGCTACGGAGGTTAAAAAGCTTCTCAAGTGGAAGAATAATATCGGGCTCGGCGAGATGATGAATTACCCGGGTGTGATCAACGCTTTCAAACCCGTCATCGACGAAATAGAAGCGGCGAAGGGACACGTCATTGCCGGCCATGCTCCCGGTCTCAGCGGCAGGCAATTGAATGCCTACATCTCAGCACGCATATACTCGGATCATGAGACTACAGAACTGGAAGAGGGCAGGGAAAAACTGGCGCGCGGGCTGAACCTCATGATCAGGGAAGGTACATCTGAAAAAAACCTGGCAACTCTCCTGCCACTGGTTACCGAGAAGACATGGCACAGGTGCATGTTCGTTGTGGACGACCGCAGTTGCTCCGACCTGCTGCAGGACGGCGATGTCGATGCCGTGGTCAGGAAGGCTATTAAGCTGGGTCTGGATCCTATCAGGGCAATTCAGCTTGTGACCATCAATCCTTCGCATTACTTCAGGCTTCACGACCTGGGAAGGATTGCCCCGGGCGCCAGGGCTAACCTGGTCACCATCAGGGACCTTAAAAAACTTGATATAGACATGGTTTTTTTCAACGGGAAGCTGGTGGCAAAGGGCGGCAAATATCTCGGCCCGGTAGTAGAAAAAACTCCTTCCAGGCTCTTAAAGTCCGTGAATATCAAGCCTTTCTCTGTAAGAAAGCTTGAACTTAATATAACCGGAGATGAATTCCCGGTTATTGAGATAATCCCCGGCCAGATAGTAACCAAAAAGAAGATGCTGAAATTACCCAAAGGCATCTTTAAACCGGACACCGCTAAAGATCTCCTCAAGGCCGTAGTGGTGGAAAGGCATAAGGCCACCGGCAATATCGGCATCGGAATCGTTAAAGGGTTCGGACTGAAAAGCGGCGCTATCGCGTCCACTATTGCTCATGATTCTCATAATGTGGTAGTGGTAGGTACCAGCGATAAAGATATTTACGCGGCTGTCAAAACCATAGAGGATATGCACGGCGGGCTCGCCGTAGTTAAAGACGGCAAGGCCATTGCTACACTGCCTCTGCCTGTTTCAGGTCTGCTTTCACTTGATCCCGCAGAAAAAGTATCCGCACAGTTTGATAACGTGGAAAAAGTCGCCGCTACGCTGGGCAAGTTACCCCCGGCTCCATTTGCTATACTGTCGTTCCTGGCGCTTGCGGTTATTCCTGAGCTGCGTCTGACAGACATGGGCATCGTCGATGTACTGCAGTTCAAATTAATCTAACTGCCCGTTATAATAGGGGAGGTGTCATGGTATATAGCACTCTGCTGGTTGAAAAGAAAGATAATATCGCCCTGGTAACGTTCAACCGCCCGGATAAGCTGAACACGTTGAACACCCAGCTATTCCTGGATTTGCGGGATCTGATGGCGGAATTCAGGGCAGATTTGGAGACAAGGGTGGTTATTTTCACAGGCGCCGGCCGTGCTTTCTCGGGCGGCTTTGATTTCCGTGTTGAAGCGCTTACCGAGCATGTAACCCAGAAAGACCTGCCCAACGAAAGGATCTGGCAATTATTCTCCCTGGATTTAATGTCAGCCATAGAGAACCTCGAACAGATAACCATAGCGGCAATTAACGGTTTCTGCATAGGTGGCGGGTTGTGCATAGCTATGAACTGCGATTTCAGGATTGCCGCTGATGACGCGAAGATGGGGGTGCCTGAAACCAACCTCGGCATGTTTCTCAGCTGGGGAGCGACACCGAGATTTGTAGCACTTTTAGGTCCGGCAAAGGCCAAGGAAATCATTATGACCGGCGACCACATTGATGCACATGAAGCATACCGCATAGGTATGGTAAACCGGGTCGTCCCCCTCAACCAACTATTACCCACCAGTTACCAGCTCGCCAACAAAATCATGGCCAAGGGGCCACTAGCCATACGCATCTGCAAAAAGCAGGTCAATGCCGCATCGGTAGCACGCATGTCCCCTTTGTATCTCTTTGAATCAGAGCTATGGGAGAGGAACCAGATATCACCTGATATACAGGAAGGCATCAAGGCAGCCCTTGAGAAGAGACCTCCCCAGTATAAACCGGATGCAGGCGTTCCTAAATTCGATATATCACAATAATCCGTGAACCGGGCGTATTTTCATAATTACAGGAAGGAGGTAGAAGTAATGACCAAGGAAAAGCTTATCTGGCAGTATGTACGGAGGTGGTCGGATAAATTCCCCGAAAAAGAGGCCCTGATTTTTAAGGACAAGAGGATTACATATAAAGATTTCTACAATAAAACAGTCAATGTAGCTAAACTATTGCTGGAATTGGGTGTAAATAAGGGAGACAGGGTATTTACATTGTCGGCAGCACGTGATGAGTTCATGTATATTTACATGGCCACAGCCATGGTGGGAGGTATCTGGTTCGGTCTCAATCCGCGCTATACACGGGATGAATTCCTCTATATGGTAGGCGACGCCAAACCAAAGGTAGGCTTCGTTGTCAGGAACTACGATGCACTGATGCGCGACTACATGGACGATGTGATAGCTTTGAAGGCTGCTAACCCCGAACTCGAGCACCTCGTGATTATAGACAACCCCTGGGAAGGAACCTTAAGCTGGGATACAGAGCTTGCCAGAGATCGGAAGCACTTTGACGCCACATTAAAGAAAAGGATTAAAGAGGTTAAAGAGGACGACCCAACCCTGATCATCTATACCTCCGGCACAACAGGCAAACCTAAAGGTGCGCTTTTGACCCATAAGAATATCATCGCCAGCGCCGCCGCTCAGAATGAGCATTTCATCGCGCCAACCAACAAAAGAGGCGAAGGGAAGTTGCTGATCCACTTCCCCATTAACCACGTTGCCTGCGCCGTGGAGCTTGCCATGGGTTCCCTGCAATGGGGATCGACAGTGGTGCTGATGGACCGCTTCGATCCTACAGCAACGCTCAAAACTATTCAGGAGGAAAAAATCACCTTCATGGGGCAAGTGCCCGCTATGTTCATGCTCCAGTTTATGCTACCCGATTACGACAGCTACGATCAGTCCTGCCTTAAAACTATAATCTGGGCGGGTTCCGCAGCCTCGGAAGAGATGGTTAAAAGGTTATCGAAAACGGGAGCGTCGCTAATGACCGGCTACGGGCAGACTGAGAATGCCGGCTTCATCACCTATACAAATCCCGGTGATTCGATGGAAGACCTGATTCAAACAGCCGGTAAATGCGATCCACCATTTAAGATAAAGCTCGTGGACAGCAGCGGTAAGGAGGTCGCCAAAGGGCAGGTAGGCGAGATATGGATGAAAGGCGACCTGGTTATGAAGGGATACTGGAGACGCCCAGAAGCGACAGCCGAGACCATTACAAAGGATGGCTGGCTCAAGTCCGGCGATCTGGCAACTATGGATAAGCGGGGATATATCAAAATCGTTGGTCGTACTAAGGAAATGTTTAAATCCGGCGGCTACAACGTCTACCCGCGGGAGATCGAAGCGGTCATTGAACAGTATCCCAATGTAGCATTTGTTACGGTGATTCCTATCCCGGATGAAACCTGGCAGGAAGTGGGTAAGGCCTACGTGATGCCCGTGCCGGGTAAAAATGTAGATGCTGAGGAACTACGTGAACTCTGCAAGAAACACCTGGCTAATTATAAGATACCCAAGCAGTTTGAAATACGTCCGTTGCTGCCGTTACTTGCCAGCGGGAAGGTCGACCGTCGTGCACTGGTCGAAGAGGAGAAGGCAACCAGGCAACAGAAATAAAAAGGGGTTCTAAGCTGCCGGTCTTGCCTTTAAGCGAGCGCTTTGTGCCAGCGCCCTCACGGCCTCCAGCAAATCCTGCCTGCGGCAGTCTTTAGTCAGGTACCAGCTTGCGCCCGCTGCCAGGGCATCGCCGGCATAGTCGCCGTATACCGTAAGGAACAATACCTTAACTTCAGGCATGATTTTCTTTATGCGCCTGATGGCCTCGGGCCCATCCATACGCGGCATCTGACCGTCCATGAGTATAACATCAGGCCACAGTTTTTCCGCTTTTTCCACAGCGTCCACACCGTCCACAGCCTGTCCAACGACTTCAATATCCTTCTGGCTGTCAAAGATGCTCTTCAAGCCTTCTCTGACTACCTCGTTATCATCTGTTATAAGTATTTTGATTATATCTTCCATTTCTCACCCTCTTTTGTTCGAAATTTTTCTAATTTATACTAAAGGGATCGCAGTGTATTCGCCATCCACTCGGTCCAATCGTGGCGGATCCGGCCGGCCAGTAACGGGGTGGAGTGGAAACCGCCCTCAGCTAATAAAAGTTCTTTAGGCCCTTCCGCCGTCTCATAAAGCGCTACAGCAGTTCTGCAGGGCGCTATGCTGTCGCCGGCGCAGTGAACAAAAAGCATGGCGCAATCTTCAAGCTCTTTTATCGCTGTACTTAGCTTGGCCTTGCTGAAAATCTTAAAGAACTTGCTCCAGTCTACGCGCACTTTATAGCCGGCAATCCGCATCCACACCTGCGAAATTATGCCCGCAAGTCCCCTGACCCAGGGCAGAGATCCATCGCGCGGATATTCATTTACTATTTTCTGCTCGTTAAGAAGCTCTACCGGCACTTCGAATGATAGTTGGGAGATATCACCGTCAATTTCAGGAGGGCAGGAAAGGGCTATCAGGGCACGGGGTTTAACTTCCCTCGCCGCCAGTATGGCTGCCAGCGCACCCATGCTGTGTCCCGCCAGGCCGATACGTTCTTTATCGATACCCGGATAATTGGAGAGAAAGTTCCAGGCATTTATAACGTCGCTCACAATGTTTTCGTCCACAAAGCCGTCGCTTTTCCCGTGGCCGCGGAAATCGAAGATAAGTACTGCAATTCCGTAACCCGCGATCATGTGCGCCGGCTGCTCAACTGTCCGGTAGTCAGTGCCGAAACCGTGGCAGAGGATCACACCGGGTACCTCACCTGCCACATTGGGATAAAGCAAGCGGCCGTTAAGCTTAACCTCGCCACTGCCGAATGCCACATCTGTGACGGCTATGTCGATATTTTCATTCCTGGTTCCGAGTTCACTAATGTTGATCATGAGGTAAGTTTAACTGATTAACCAGGTTTGAATAATCGGGAGATAGGTTGGTTTTGTAGTTATAAAAGGGTTGACTTCGAAATCAGCCCTTCTTATGACAGGGCAATCATACTAAAGTATGACTAAAGCTTGATAATTCCCTTCCTGAGGGCATTGGTGACTGCTTCTGTGCGGGTGGTTACATCGAGTTTCTGAAAGATGCTGGTAATGTGGGTTTTAACGGTGCTCTGTGTTATGGAAAGCTGGTCGGCGATATCTTTGTTTGAGAAACCCTTTGCCATAAGCCGTAACACTTCGATTTCCCTCTCCGAAAGAGTCTCAGACGCAGGAGTTTTCTTGGAAAGCTCGAAAAGCCTATCCAGTACCTTAGATGCGACTACCGGTTGAATCAGCGATTCCCCCTTGGAAACCGCCCTGATGGCCTTAAATAGTTCTTCACGCGGCGCATCTTTCAGCAGGTACGCCCTGGCGCCTGCTGCTATGCCGCGGAAAATATACTCATCGTCTGAAAATGTTGTCAGTATGATGAACTTGACGTCGGTATTTTCAGCTTTGATCTTGATCATGGCCTCAACCCCATCGAGTTCCGGCATGCGCAGGTCCATGAGGACAACGTCAGGCGCCAATTCCCTTACCTTTTCAACAGCTTCCAAGCCGTTGGAGGCTTCGCCCACAATTTTAAAATCGGGTTCTCTCTTCAGCATAGATCCTATGCCTTCCCGTACAACCGGGTGATCATCTACAATTACAATCTTGATTACCTCCACGAGCTTACCTCCTAAACCAGTGGAATTGAAACTCTGATCGTGGTACCGGCATCTTTTCCGCTCTCCACTTCAAATTTACCTCCCTGCCCGAGTGTCCTCTCCCGCATACTGATTAGTCCATAGCCGCTGCCTTTGCCAATTTTACCATCGGGATCAAGTTCAAATCCAACACCGTTATCTTTAATTATTAATTCAACATTTGAATCTTCGAAGCTGAGAATTATTTCTACCTGCGAGGCCTGCGCATGCTTGGCGATATTGGCCAGGGATTCCTGGCAAATGCGGAACAGTGCCGTTCCCATCTCAGGCGGTATATCACGCCGCTCACCATATAAAGTGAACGTTGCTTCCACTCTGTGATCTTGTCTGAACCTTTCAACTTCGTGTTGCACAGCCTCGTCAAGCCTGAGCTGCTCAAGAGCCTGCGGGCTGAGATTCCACACGGAACGGCGCGCCTCGGCCAGGCTTTTACGCGCCAGGCTGCGGGCCTGGTTCAAATGCTTCTGTACATCGTCAGTAGTATCCCCCAGCGCCTGTTCCGTAGCCTCAAGCTGAAGGATAATGCCGGTGAAACCCTGGGCCAGTGTATCATGTATCTCGCGGGCCATGCGGTTGCGCTCCTCAGTAACCGCCATTGACCTCGTTTCCTGGTACAGGCGGGCATTTTCAATAGCTACGGCCAGCTGGTCAGCCAGTGTCTGAGCTGTAAATACATCGGTTTCGTCAAAGCCATCAGCTACAACACTCTCAATATCCAGGACACCCAGCACTCTGCCGCCCATTTTGACAGGCACAGCCAGCTCTGACATAGTCTCATCCGATCCTTCGCCTTTTCTAAAACTGGGCTCTTTGGTGATGTCGTTAACAAGTATATAGTCACCGGACCTGGCAGCCTTACCGATAACACCCTCTTCATCCATTTCCAGCGGCACTCCCACCGGTATTACGTTCTTCTGCCCACTGAAATGCAGGGTCTTCAGCATCAATTTACCCGAGCTCGGTTCGAACAGGAAGATATTAACATTGTAAAAATGAAAAGTTTGCCTGAGAAGATTCCCTACATAAGCCAGCAGTTCGTCAAGGTTCACAATCGAGCTGATTTTGCGGCTGACCTCGTTAATAGTACGCAGTTGTTCCGCCCTTTGCCTCTCTTTCTCAGTACGGTCGATGACCTTCTGCTCCAGGTTGCTGTATGATTCCTTTAGAGCAGCGGCCATGGCATTAAATTGCTCGGCAAGCAACTGCATCTCATCACCGGTATTGACATCGATGCTGTAATCCAGTTCTCCCTTAGCGATATGTTCCGATCCCTGTGTCAGGGCGCCGACCGGCCTGGTGATCGTCTCCGAGAGCAGGAAGGAAACACCCGATACCACTACTACCATGGCCACAATAACCGCGATAAAGATCAATTCGGCTTCACGGGCCTGTGTATCGACTTGCTTGCTCATTTCACTTACAGCCGAAGCTATCCTGTCTTTGGTGTCTTCCGCTGCGGAGGAAAATTCATCAAGATAAGCAGTTGCTGCTACGATCAGATCGGACGACTCAACGGGCACGGCATACATATATTTAGTCCGCTCATCTGCATCTGCCGGTTCCTTATATTTATAGTAACCAGAGGCCTCACCCCCAATCAGGCTCCTGTCCAGGATCGAAGAATAATATACCGGTTCCCCCCCAAGCTGACGCAGGTTAGCGCCGACCATGCCCGGATCAGTGGCAAAGAGAACTTTGCCGGTTTTATCGTAGACAATGGTGTAGCCTGTCCTGCCGACTTTCTGGATAGCAAGGCCACTCAGCTTCTGATCTTGCATCATACGAGCCGGACCAAGTTCCGGATGCAGTTGCAGATAGTAATATATTTCCTTGGATACATCCTGGGCTTTCTGGTAAATAGTGCGCCTGCCCTGATCTTCCAGTGCGGCAATGCTCACAGACATCACCGTTTCACCCATCGACTGGCTGTATTCCTTGGTTAATGAACCCACCGAACCGATGTACCTTAAAGCCAGCGAGCTGATAATTCCCACTGAAATCAGGGACAATGCCAGGAACGAAATCAGGATTTTATCTCTGATCCCGAACCTGATTCTGAATTTATCCATCTGATCCGCGAGTTTAGCCTGCATAATCACCCCTGTCCGCGGCAAGTTTTTCATTAATCAATTTTTCACCGTATTCCAATAATTTTTTACGGTATGCTTCCGTATAGTTTTTCGTTTCCAGGTAGTTTTTTAAAGCATCGAGCGGTGTTAAACCTTCGCTTATCCAACCTGATGCCCTTGTTCTGGCAGCTTGCCGCACTTCTTTTCCGATGCTTACATTATATGCTTCTTTTAAAGCTTTAAAAATCTCGCTCTCCCTGACCAGCCCGGCAAGGCTGGACGGTAAAGAGATTTTCAGCCGCACAATTGCTCCGGCTATCTCATTTTTCCGGGCTTCTATCTTCTGCAATATGCTCATCGTAGCGTCGGGATCACCGTCGGCAATACTTATCTCAAGCGTTAAAAAGCGCCTGGCTTCGATTTTATGCAGTTCATAGCTTATGGGTTTCTTCCCCTCTTGCTGCGTTATTTCAACACTGTAAAAACCTTTTTCCTCGCCCTCATCACCGAAGTCTAACCGCTCCAGGCTGCCTGCATAAACCACCGGCGGCTCTTCGCACAAAACCTGCCGTTTATGAATATGTCCCAGCGCAATATAATCATAAACCGGATTGGCAACATCGCTGAGCATCACCACGGGATCCCTGCCGATCACCATGGTCCTTTCAGAACCGATTGACGCCGATGCTATGCCAAAGTGGCCTGCCAGCACCGCGGGTTTAGCTGCGTCTATCTGACCCGCCAGTTCCGCCAGTTTGGCTGTCATGGCTACCTGCAGTTGCTCGGTTTCCTGGTCCATGCTGAGATTTTTAATCTCGTCCCGAACCAGTAATGCGTTCCGCCTCAACCAGGGTAAAACGGCGACCTGTACCTCCCCGCTGCGCGTAACTATATTGAGAACGCCGGGCCTATTAGCAAT
>JAPLHI010000076.1 GCA_026389695.1 Chloroflexota bacterium | reverse complement strand
CCAGAAACTGGAGTATATGTGTTGCGGGGGTAAGCGTCGGACCAGGCTGGGGTATGTCATCACCGTTGATATGGCTATCCCTTCCTTGCAGGGCTGGCAGTAATCGCAGCGGTGACAGAACCTGGCGCCGAGCTGCTGCTTGAGCTGTTGCATTTCCTGCTGTTCTTCCCCGGTCATTGCCAGCGGACCGTTTAATATCTGTATGATCTCGTCTATCTCATGTAGCTTTTCTATACCCGGGATAGGGACAACATCAGGAAACTGGAAGAGGTATTTGAAAGCAATTTTGGCGTTGGTTATCATCCCGCCGGCCAGAGGTTTCATGTCTATAAAGCCGATATCATGCTGCCTGGCCAGGGGCAGGAGCTCAAGGCCTTCTTTGTCGGTGACGAAATTAAAAGGGAACATGATAGTTTCAAAGCGGCCCGAGGCCACAGCCTTCCTGGCTACGTCGATCTGATGGGAGGTAATGCCGATATGCCTGATTTTACCGGCCCGCTTTGCTTCTTCCAACACTGCCATAGGCCCTTGGGGGTCAAGGACGATATCGAGGGTTTTAAAATCGCTTACACCATGGAACTGGTAAAGGTCTATCGATTCGACCCCGAGCTGTTTAAGGCTCTGCTGCAGGTGTTTGGCAACTCCTTCACGGCTCCGTGATAAGGACTTTGTTGCCAGGATCAGACCTTCCCTCCTTCCCAGAATGGCTTTTCCGATACGCTCCTCGCTTGTTGAGTAGCCGTTAGCGGTGTCAATGAAGTTTATGCCGAGGTCCAGGCACCGTTTAACAACAGCGACAGCTTCATCTTCCGTTAATCTCTGGATGGGGATTCCACCGAACCCAACCCGTGTCACCATCATATTCGTTTTGCCCAATCTTATCTTTTCCAATGTGCTTCCTCCAAAGGCTGCAGTTTTCAATACTTCAAACGATGTAAAAAATTTAGCAAAATACTATACAGGTGTCCAATTGAGCGTTGATAAAAATGTTCATTGAGCCCGGTAAAATCAGTCGTGGAATGAGGGTTATGGATGCTAAGTGTGAGACAGTGGTGTGTGCTGACTAACCCGTCACCGCGTTTTGCAGGATTTTTTCACTGGACGGGGTGGTCAGAGCTATAATGCGATCGTTTTCCTTGAGCAAAGTATCGACGCCGGGGATACGCGGCCTCTCTCCGTCGCGTATCACCAATACCACTGTCGTGTCTGCGGGAAGGCGAAGCTGAGCGATAGACTTCCCCACCGCTGGCGATTCTTTTGCCACCAGCAATTCAACAACCTCCTCCATCTGCCCGCTCATGGTCAAGAGGTGTATCAAGGGATGGGCCGGTATCTCCTGTTCCACATGCTCGAGAATGGTATTGGTAACGGAAATACTGGCGTCCACTCCCAGCTGTTTGAAGATTTTATCATTAGAGGGATTGTTAACCAGCGCTATAGTGCGCGGTACTTTATAGCGGTATTTAGCCACCTGGCATGTTACCAGATTGTCCTCATCCTGGGCCGTGGTGGCAATAAGAACGTCAGCGCGGTTTAATCCCGCTTCGGAAAGCACTGCTGTCTCGCAGCCGTCACCACGCATGCAGCAGCTTCCCAGTTCGTCCTCCAGCCGCTCGCATTTTCTTGAATCCTTTTCTACAATCAGTACCTCATGTCCCTCGTCCAGCAAGGCTTTGCTCAGGTAATAACCGATGTTTCCGCCACCAATAATAACAATATATAAAGGCTTCATTATCTCTACTGCTTCTCCAACCTTTTAAACAGGATATCCGCAAAGATCTCGGTAGGGCTGATGGCCTCTATCCCTAACTGCTCATAAATGTCCTTTCTCAACGGATCGTATATGCGGCAGATTACACGGGGCACCTTGAAAATTTGCTGGGCAATCTGCGCAGCCATTACATTGCGGTTGTCTCCCTGAGTGAGGGCTATAAATGCATCAGCTTCAGCTATACCGGCTTTACGCAGTATCTCTTCATCGGTACCATTGCCGATCAGCGCGGTGCCACTGAAGCTGGGCGGCAGGCGCCTGAAGCTGTAAGCATCGATGTCGAGTACGGTCACTTTATGCCCGGCGGCATCAAACAGGGCAGCCAGAGTGGCGCCCACGCGGCCGCAGCCCATGATGACTATATTCTTTATGTTAGATTTTACGGTTTCGGTTCTCGGCATATAATTACCCGGCAGGGAGCTTCTTCAAGCACATGCGGTATGGCATTGCCCATGGTAAACGAGCCAAACCGCTTTTTATAATTCATGCTCATTACAATAATGTCCGCGTTGTGTTGCCTGGCTACTTCAATTATTGCGGAGCCTACATCCCTGGCCTGTATAACCTCAGTTTCAACATCAAAATCCCTGCCTAAAGCGTATTCTTCGGCTTCCCGTAACACTTTCTCTGCATTTTCGGCATCGGTATTAATTATAGCATCCACCGGCAGCGCGCGGTTAACCTCTATTACGTAAACGATAAATATCTTGGCCTTCGATTTCCGGCCAATCTTGCAGGCGATCTCAACTCCGACCTGATCTACGCCGTTGCCCCTCGCCGCAACCAGAATGCTGTTAATTTCCATTTTAATAAAGGACCCCTATATTAGAATGCACCCGTTGTAATCAACTATATTTTACAACTTAATCTGTTCAATTAAACCCACGACTGAAATTCAGGTATGGGTTCTTGAGAATTAACCTGTTCTATTTTTCCGCGTTTTTTTGTATACCAGTAAATTACTATGCCAACGGCTACCCAGGCAAAGCCCACCCACCTGCTGTAAGGTTGCATAATTACAACTACGACCCATATGATTACAGTTCCGAGGAGGCCCAGCAAAGCAGCTACGGGTAGATAAGAGCCTTTGAATTTAATATTCCAGTTAAGCCTGAACGGCCTTTCGATATCCGGTTGCTTGATACGCAGAGCCAGGATGGATGCATGTGCCAGTGCAAATGACATCATGGAGCCGAAAGCGTAGAGCCCGCCCAGGTTGGAATACATATCCGGAACAAAGAATCCCGGTGACTGTAACACAATGGCAAATCCGGCAAATAGCATGATAGAAAAGTACGGTGTTTTAAACTTCGGATGTACTCTGCCCATGATCTCAGGTAAAAGCTTAAACCTGCTCAGGGAAAAGGCGAGCCTTGAAATGCCCAGCAGCCCTGCATTAGTGGCGATCAGCAGGATTGTTGCTGCCAGGACTGCCACCAATACTGGGAGCAGGGCCTGTATAGCGCCGATAAACCAGGCAAAGACAATTTGAAGCTCCTGCGTATGAAACCATGCCATTGCCAGTTCGATAGGATTCAGCCCCGTAGAAAGCTTATGGGCTATGCCGGCGATGTGATCGGTTGCCCAATCATGCGCCAGCTCTGTGGGAGTCATAGTGGAGAAAGCGGAAACGGAGATTCCAGCATAAACTACCAGTACAACGATGGTCATGAGGACAAGTGCCCTGGGCGCGCGTACCTCCGGCCTCTTGGTCTCCTCTGCCATCTGTGAAATAGTTTCCAGGCCTGTGAAAGCGATAGCGGCTATAGCTATGCCGAAAAGCAGTTGCTGGGGCGCCGGCCAGTAATTCGTAATTCTCTCCATGATAATCTGAGGATTGAAAAAGAACAGCATGGCAAGCGCGATAAGCAAGGCCTGGGTCGCCAGGTCGAGCACAGCTAACGAGATATTTAAAATAGATGATTCTCTTACCCCCACCACATTAATATTCATCAGGAAAGCTACGATCAGCATGGCGCAACTGGTCATGATAACCGGGGAGACCTTGAGCGGAAGCCAGAAATATCCCAGGTACGAAGGTATGGCAAATGAAGAGATAGATATGGTGACTATATAGCCGAACATCAGGCCCCATCCCGCCATGAAACCCACAAAATCGTTAAAAGCGTGACGCGCGAAGCTGGAGGAGCCGCCGGATTCGGGGAACATAGCGGTACCCTCAGCGTATGAAAGAGCGGTGAAGACAAAGATCACGCCGGCTATTCCCAGTGCCAGTGGCGTGGCGCCTGCTGCTGCCAGCGCAACAACACCAAGCGCATAATAAATTGAGGAGCCTACATCTCCGTAGGCAATGCTGAAAAGGTGGGGCGTGCGCAGGACCCGGCGTAGCGGCCTTATTTTCAGTCGTTTGGGGCGGCCGAACTTATCGCCCGGCTTCATCTGCCAGCTGTTTTTCACGTTTAACGTATTTCAGGATAACTGATGGCAAATTGTAATCATGTGTTATTTTATTGTCAAGATGTCGCTGTATTTCTTATAAACAGGTATCCAAATATATCTGTTATTATCTGTGCAGGCATTGTTGAAAATAATGCATTGTAAGGTTAAAATGCTATGGGAATTTAGATTAAATCCGGATTAAGCAGGAGGTCTTATCATTATGAAATCGTGGATCATAGTTATATGTCTTATCATTGTCACAGCCCTGGCCCTGCCCGCGTGCGCCGCGCCTGCCCCGAAGGAAAGCGCAGTGCCTGGTGCGAAGGAAGTTACCGTTTCCATTTCCTATGATGAATTTCTGGCTCAGAAAAATATTGTCAAGGATGTCACGGTTAAAATCGGAGAAAAAATCGTGGTGACGCTGCCCTCAAATCCCGGCTCTACCGGTTTCTCCTGGGATCAGAAGGCGGAGATAGGTGATCCGCAGGTGCTGGAACAGACCAAGCATGAAACCGTTCCACCCACAGATACCAAGATGGTGGGAGCGGCTGGCACCGAGGTCTTTACCTTCAGGGCTCTACAGCTTGGATTCAGCAAAGTCTCTCTGGCATACAGCCGTCCCTGGGAAGGTGGGGAAAAGGGAGCCTGGACTTTTATTCTTAACGTGACCGTCAAATAAATCCCGGACTACTTCTTGATGCTGAATGTATAAGCGCAGGCGCCTATCATGGCTGCAGCGAAACCGATCAGTATCAATATCTCGGCATAAACGGGCAGCGCTGTTGCCGTACCGCTCAGTGTTGCCCATCTCATAACATCAACGGCATATGTCAGCGGGTTAAAGTAACTAAATATCCTGAGCCATTCCGGCGCTGAGGTGAGAGGAAAGAGCGCGCCGCTGGTGAAGAACATGGGCATAATGACCAGGCTCATGATAAAGTTAAATCCTTCCATGCTGCTCATCATCGAGGCAATGAGCAAGCCTACACAAACCAGCCCTATTGCGATAATAACCATGATGGGGATTAACATGGCAATAGATAATGGTGACAGGTTGACCCCGACAAGGAATGAAAGTGGTAATATGATAAAACCCTGCATGAAAGCGCTGGTGCCGCTGCCCAGGGCTTTGCCTATGACAATGCTGGTGCGTGATACCGGCGCCACCATAATCTCCTTAAGGAAGCCGAACTCCCTGTCCCAGATAACAGATACGCCCGACCAGACGGATGTGAAAAGCAGTGTCATAGCCAGGATACCCGGAAACATAAACATCTGGTAATTTCCAACTCCGGGCACCTGCAAACTCCTCATACCGCTGCCGAAAACCAGCAGCCATAACAGAGGCATAATAAGCGAAGATACGATGCGTGATTTCTCCCTCCAGAACCTGAGTACTT
>JAPLHI010000012.1 GCA_026389695.1 Chloroflexota bacterium | reverse complement strand
TGGCATTGCCGGGACTGGAAGAGGAAGACATAGCGCTGTCCGGTCAAATGGCGGGTTACTGGGCGCGTTTTGCCCGCACAGGCGATCCTAACGGGGACGGCGCCCCGCATTGGCCGCGGTATTCTCAGAAAAATGAGCAATACCTGGTATTACATAATCCGGTCGAAACCGGCTATGGCTTTAAGGACAAAGAGTGCGATTTTGTTGAACAAATCGAGGCAATGCAGGTTTAAATGCAGGAAAGAATCGCAGAGCTGATGCGTAACACTATACCAGATGAAATTCGGACCCAGGTTGAGACTGGTCTCCATACTGGTCGATTGCCCGCGCCTTCAAGTGCCGGCAAAAAGCAATGGAGCTCTCGCTGCCTGCAACGGGCCAGAACGACGACGAAATCTGCGGCATCTGCGTCGCAGTCTGTCCGGTTGGCAGAAAATAGGGCATTTAACCGGAAGCACGATTCAACCGGAGCTCTCGGCTTTATATTTTTCCAGGCCGTCGAGTATCAGTTCACCGGCGATGCGTGCAGCTCTCTGAGACGGTGCGCGGCATTTCTTAGCGGCGTCGGCTTTGACGAACTCCATCATGTCATTTGAATCGGTAAGGTCGAAGCTCCGGCCGAAAATATGGTGCTGGACGTCGCGGCAGTTGCAGCTGCCGAACTCTTCTTCAAAGCGTTTACACAGCTTGCGGGCTGCACTGGTAGTGCGCCGGACTGCCTTAAAATCATCATGCTTCTCACGGCCGAAGGCCATTCCCAGCGCCATGATGGCTCCTATTACCGCACCGCAGGTTTCTCCCCTGAGCGCCATCCCGGGCATCGCGGTAGCAGCCTTGAGCGTCTGTACATTCCCTATCTGAAACTCCTCTTGCAGCGCCAGCAAAGTCCCCTGGGCGCAGCTTCCAAACAGCTCTTCGTAATCGCCCGCCTTTTGCTCAAGGTGGTTCAATATGGCTTCCCTCGATTTTTCCTGTTTCACTGCCTCTTTTTCCCCTCTCATACCTGATTTCTCCAGGACAGGACTGCAGGGCCTATCTTCCTATTGTAAATTGTAGTTTGTCAACTTCTGTACAGAGTAAACCCGGATGAATATTTAGTGTTTAATATACTTGTTTGATATGCCTGTTTTCAACTATTATGTATAAACAGAACGCTCGAAATTTCGTTTTATTGTATGTACAATATATAGAGAGTGGCGGTGCAAAAACTGGTCCAGTCGGGTCAGGCGCGTTGCCGGTTCAGGATTCGGTCTTTGACATCTACAAATCTGGATGGGAAGAGCGATATGTTCTGTTTTAACGGTGCAAAGTTGATGGTCAAATATACGACACCTTGGCTGACCGTAGTCACCAAGGCATTATACTGATAAATAAAGGAGGTGCAAGATGTCCTGGTTAACATTGGGCTTACCCGCTGGCGGTCCTGCTCTGGGGATTATCCTGCTTGTTATCGGCATAATCATCCTGATTATCCCCCGCATCATCAACTACCTTATCGGCATTGCGCTTATTCTGAGCGGGATCGGCTGGATTATGGCCGGCAGCTGGCTGTGGGGAATACTGGCATTGGTTGCTGGTATCCTCGTCATGATCGTGCCGCGCATACTGAACTACGTAGTGGGAATATACCTTATCATCCTGGGATTGGGGCAGATCATCGCTTCAGGTTTTGCCCTGGGGCTGCCTCTAATCGTAGGCGCTATTACCCTGATCTTCGGTATCATAGTGATGGTGAACCCCGGGGTGCTGAACGCGCTGGTCGCGATCATCTTTATCATCCAGGGCGTTCTCCTGCTCGCACAGTATTACCACTGGTTCTAAATTGAATACGAAGCTAATATATTTTACGTTGGATCCAATTAATAGCTGACTGGAACCACTCCTGCGCGCTGTAATGCAGGTTAATATTATGACCCGATGCGAACTTCTTACAACAATTGTTTTACTTACAGCTTGCTAAAAAACTCATCGCACTATGATATAATCCGATTGAAAGCAGATCTCCTTCAAGGGATAGGGTTAAGGTATTAACAGGGCATTATGCCTTTGTCATAAAAAACGAGGAGGTTGCAGCATGGTGAATGATCCCTACGCCAGCAGATTCTGGAGGAAGTCCTTCGATCCGCACGTCAAAGAC
>JAPLHI010000028.1 GCA_026389695.1 Chloroflexota bacterium | reverse complement strand
CCGATCAAGGTGGCAGTCATGGGGTGTGTTGTAAATGGCCCGGGAGAAGCCAGAGACGCCGATGTGGGTATAGCCTGCGTCAAGGGACGAGGCACCCTGTTTAAGAAGGGGAAGGTGGTACGTACGGTGGAAGAGCACGAGTTTTTAGAGGCGATAATCCAGGAAATCCAGACTGTTTAGTGTTTGCTGGTAGATTCCTACGACATTCGCTCTCATTATAATATCAGATATTTAACTCTTGACTTCATGTAATACTTTTATTGAGCCTACATCATTATTGACGATACATATCCCGTTAATTGTCAACATAAATATTGCCTATAGAAGATTTCATTGGCAAAATTGTTAATCTTGTCTGATTTTTTGATGGCAATATACCACTTAAATTTACATCATATCTTCTGATAAATGAACCTTCTGTTATAGATACACCTTTTCTCAAGCTAGGCTCAGAACTGATGTTAACTTCTATTTCAGATTTAGGATTTAGTTTTCCTAGATCATTATATCTAACAGAACGCATTTCATATTTCAGATTCTTGGTTGTGTCAAAAGCGTGTAATTCGAATAAAGCGTCTTCCTTCGTGAACTTAACTGTAGATATCCAAATAGTGTCGCTTTGCCCCTTCATTATTTCAGACGTATTTGTATTGGTACTGCTCCATACGCCATTATAAAGATAACCCATAGTGCTAAATTTTGAATGAAGTAAGGCTATTTGCGCTTTAAAAACACCTTTTTCACCGTTATTAGTGACCTCAAGAAAAGATTCATTGTTGCTGGAAAGGGCAACTACTTTTATTGATGGTTTTTTATTCTCTGCCTCTTCTACATTTTTGGATAAATCCCATAATGTACTAATAACAAAGACTAGGAATACAATTGTTGATACAACAGCAAGCCAATTTATATTGCTAGGAAATCCTGGAAACTGCTTAATAATATACTCAGCTATAAATTGTTGAACAGGGGGAACCCATGAAATGGTGTTAATTGCGGCGGCAAAAATCATAGCCAACACCCTTTTAATTGGGAAATATCGTGGCATATTTTTATTCTATCACAGTAATGCGCATCAAATGTATAATCTCGATTTGTTTTTAAACATTCCAAATAATGTATCCATAAGGTGTGGGGATATTCACCTAATACAAATTAGATACCCATACTTTTAATTCATCAGTGAAATATTCTAAAATACGCTGATATTATAAATTCGTAAGGGTAGTGAAATGCGATTTTCCAGATTATTGGGCAGGACATTAAAAGAGGTACCCGCAGAGGCGGATTGCGCCAGCCATCAGTATTTAGTAAGGGCTGGCATGATCCAGCAGCTGGCAGCCGGCGTTTATTCTTATATGCCGATGGGCTGGCGTGTGCTGAAGAAGATTGAACAAATAATTCGGGAGGAAATGGACAAGGCGGGGGGTCAGGAATTGATGATGCCCTCTCTGCAGCCACTGGAGCTGTGGGAAAAATCGGGAAGATTGCCATCCTTTGACAAGACCCTGTTTGTCGTGACCGACAGGAAGGAACATAAGCTTGCCATAGGGCCGACGCACGAAGAGGTGATCACCGACCTGGTCAGCCGCACCGTCCAGAGCTACCGCGACCTGCCGCAGATGCCGTATCAAATTCAGAACAAGTTCAGGGACGAGCCGCGGCCCCGCGGCGGGTTACTGCGTGTACGCGAATTTTTCATGAAGGACCTCTACAGCTTCGATATTGACGAGGCCGGGTTAAATGAAAGCTACGCCAGGATGGTACAGGCTTATAAGAACGTTTATACCAGGTGCGGGCTCCCCGCCGTGATGGTTGAAGCCGACAGCGGCGCTATAGGCGGCAAGGCTTCACATGAATTCATGTTGCTGACCGAGAGCGGCGAGGATGAAATCATATATTGCTCAAAGTGCGAGTACGCCGCCAACACTGAAAAAGCCACCAGCATTAAAAGCGGCGCCGCTACTACCGAACCTCTACCGGTTGCAGAAGTCTCAACACCGGGCATCACAGCTATAGACGCACTGGCTGTTTTTCTGGGTGTCAGACCCGACCAAACATTGAAAGCTGTGTTTTATACGGCTGACGGCGAGATTGTCTTTGTAATGATCAGGGGTGACCTGGAGGTGAACGAGACCAAGCTGAAAAACCTGCTCAAGTGTACCGACCTGCACATGGGGACGGAGGCTGAAGTAAAAGGAGCAGGGCTGGTGGCGGGGTACGCTTCACCCATGAGCATTAAGGGGATTAAAGTCGTTGCCGACGACTCGATCAAGCTGGGAAGCAATTTCGTTGCCGGCGCTAACAAACCCGATACCCATCTGAGAAATGTCAATTATCCGCGCGATTTCCAGGTTGATATCCTGGCTGACATCGCCATTACGCGGGCGGGGGATACCTGCCCCAGGTGTAATCATAAGTTGCTCTCACGGAAGGGCATCGAGGTGGGACACGTTTTCAAATTGGGCACATTCCTCAGTGAAAGGTTCGGCGCGTATTTCCTGGATAAAGACGGGGTTACCAAGCCCATTGTCATGGGCACCTATGGAATCGGGCTGGGCCGGCTGCTGGCCGCCGCCATTGAACAAAACCATGATGAGAAGGGGATCATCTGGCCGTTACCCATAGCTCCCTATCACGTTTATCTGTGTCCCCTGAAAATGGAGGACAAGCATGTTTCCAAGACTGCCGAAAAGATATATACGGACTTAACTGAAGCCGGTATAGAAGTATTTTTCGATGACCGCGATGAATCCCCGGGCGTAAAGTTTAATGATGCCGACCTCATCGGTATACCTCTGCGCATAGTTGTCAGCCAGCGAACGCTGCAAAATAACTCAGTCGAGATAAAATGGCGTAAAGAAAAGCAGGCCGGCACGCTGCCGCTCGACGGATTAACGGAAGCAATCACAAAGCTTGTAAATATAAGCGGTACCTGTTAAGGGCACCCAGGCATCTGATAGTAATAGCCGCCGAGGGGAATACGGGAACAGAGTGATTTTCCAGGTACGTCACAAGGTCTCCGTCCAGCCTTAACATATGGGGCGGCCAGACCGCCAGCGGTTTCCCCTGCCGGATAGCCCTGATAAACGCGGGGCAGAACTTTGGCGGATCGAGGGGGAAAATCAAGGGTGGCAGCTGCAACGCTATGCAATCAACGTTTTGATCCTCAAGCATAGTTTCGATAAACAATTCATGGTTGTTATTCACGCCGTGAAATGTGTAGATGATGCCGAAGTCATACGGATTGAGCGTAATATTCCAGGGTGGGAAGCTTGATTTGAGTTTCTCATAGCTTGCGGACCCCAGCTTTGCCAGCTCAAAACCATTCTGCAGGCAGAGATCGGTGGTAAGCACCGCCTCACCACCCGGGAATGTAGCGATGGCGATCCTGTTGCCGGGCAGGGGCGGCAGATAAGAAAACGCCTTGGCCAGATAGAGAAATTCATCCAGTGTTTCAGTCCGAATGGCTCCCGCCTGTCTGATAGCGGCATCGAAGACCGCATCACTACCACGAACCAGCGAACCCGTATGTGACATGGCAGCTTTAGCTCCGGCTTCAGTGCGGCCGCCTTTAAGAACGACCACCGGCTTAGTCCGAGTAGTTTCTTTTAACAATTTAAAGAATTTGCGGCCGTCTCCTTTGATAGCCTCAAGGTGTATGCAAATGGCTTCGGTTTGGGGGTCTGCAGAGAGATACTCGAGCGCGTCCACCTCGGTCACGTCCATCTTATTTCCCAGGTCGAGCAGTTTGCTGATACCCAGGTGGAAATCGGAAAGTATCCAGTTAAACCTGGGCTCATACATGCCGGATTGAAAAATAAAGGAGACCTTGCCGATGGGCAATTTATGCAGGGGGAAAAAGCTGACGGCCAGGCTGTTGTGGCTGTTAACCGGGCTCAGGGCATTGGGCCCTATAGCCCTGATTCCGTTGGCCTTTAAAATCCCGGAGATCTCGTCCTGCATTCTCCTACCCTCTTCACCGATCTCGGAAAAGCCGCCGGTTACCAGCGCTACTCCGCCTATCTTTACCCCGACTAAATCACGTACAACATCCAGCACGTTGTGCGCGGGAACTGAAATCACCACCAGGTCGATATCCTGGTTGATCTCACTTACAGTTTTATAGGCTTTGATGCCGAGGACGTCATCCGCTTTGGGGTTGACAGGGAAGATTTTCCCCTTGTAGCCCAGATTTTTTAAATTATTGATAAGATGAAAATTTACGGAGAAAGGATTGCGGGTTGCGCCTACAACGGCGATACTTTCCGCGTTTAAAAAACGATGCAGAAAATGGTTTTTCAGCATTTTATTGTTATTTGATAACCGGATATCGGGACAGGCAAATGCAGGCTAAGACCTTAAGCCAGCGTCGAATTCTGTGGCAAGCTTTTCAATAATCTTTTTCTGGATAGTTTCGACTTCCTCATCCGTAAGGGTGTGATCCGGAGCCTGATATGTAATCCTGAATGCCAGCGATTTCTTGCCCGCGGGAATTTGCTCACCTGAGTATAAATCGAATAACTTAACATCCACTACCAGGGGGAAGCTACTGATAACGCCGGCAATCCTGTCGTAGGTTACCTGCTCATCTATTAATAAAGCTATATCCCTGCCCGTGCTGGGGAATTTAGATGCCGCCTGATAAATAAACTGCTGCTTCCCGGAGAGAGCCTTCAGCTTATCCAGGTCTATCTCAAAGAGAAAGACGGGGTCCTGGATATCGAAGTTCGCCCTGACCCTGGGGTGTACCTCACCGACAACTCCCAGCTTTTCCCCGTTCACCTTGATGTCCGCGCCTTTGCCCGGGCTCAGAGCGCCATCATCGCTGCTCTCGAATGTTGCCTGTAATCCCTGGCGGGATAACAAGGTCTCCACAACCCCCTTCGCCGAGTAAAAATCAGCAGTCCCCGACTTAGCCGCCCAGTATGTATCAGGCACCACACTATCGATCAAACCACAGAGCATTTCCTGTTCCACAGGCAAATCCTTATGCCTGGGGATAAATATCTTGCCGATTTCAAACAACCGGATGTTGCTCTCCCGGTTGCGCTGGTTCCGCGCCAATACCGTTAACACTCCGAAACGAAGGCTTGTCCGCAGTAACTCGAGGTCACGGCTCATGGGATTGGCTATGGCAAGCGGCTGGGGTCCAGTCAAATTTAAATCCGGCGACAGCCTTTTGAGAGTATCGAGGTTAGTCAAAGGGTAGGTGATAACCTCCTGGAAACCACAGGCAACCAGCATATCGCGCACTTCCTGCCGGAAGGGAACCATGGATGCTCCTTCGCCGCCAGGCAGGTTGGAGCTCAGCATGGTAGTGGGAATATTATCGTATCCAACCACTCTGGCCACCTCTTCCACAAGGTCGGCGGTACAGCCGATGTCATTACGCCACCACGGTATGTCAACCAGGATTCTTCCCGTTTTATCATCCAGACTGCATTTCAAACCAAGGGACCCAAGGTATTTGCGTATATCCGGCAGCTGTATATCCATACCCAGCAGCCTGGCAACATCTTTGCTGGAAACAGGCACCGGATGTTTAGCGGATTTACCAGGGTAAACATCAATCAATCCCCGTGCAACAGCCCCTCCACCTAACTCAGCCATCAACTGCGTAGCACGCTTCAACGCCACAAGCGCCAACTCGGGGTTCAAACCTTTTTCAAATCTTGTCGAAGCCTCGCTACTCAGCTTGAGATTCAGACTTCCCTTATGGATTACCGCCTGGTTGAAATTGGCCGATTCAAGCAGGATCACAGCCGTGCCAGGAGTAACCTCCGAGCTCAGCCCTCCCATGATGCCTGCCACCGCCACCGCCCTGTCCGCATCGGCAATCATCAAATTATCGCTGCTTAATTTGCGTTCCGCGCCATCGAGTGTGTACATAACCTCACCTTCAGCGGCGCGGCGCACGATGATCTTCTTTCCTTTGATCTCTTTATAGTCGAAGGCATGCAGTGGCTGACCGAACTCAAGCATGACGTAGTTGGTAATATCGACTATGTTATTGATGGGCCGCATCCCGCACGTCATGAGGCGATCCTGCATCCATCGCGGTGAAGGGCCAATCTTGATACCATTTATAATAGAGGCGCAGTACCTGGGACACAGATCGGGTGCTTTGATTTCTACCGCAGCATAGGAACCGATATCCCTGGCGGACTCCTTATAGCTCAGGTCCGGCATGCGGAACTCTTTCCCCGTTATGGCGGCAACCTCACGGGCAATACCCATAATGGAAAGACAATCCGCCCTGTTGGGGGTGATATCAATATCAAATATTATGTCAGCAAGGTAGTCCGCCAACGACTTACCTATTTCCAGGTCGGCAGGCAGCACCAATATGCCTTCGTGATTGTCAGAAATACCGAGCTCTTTCTCCGAGCAAACCATACCTTCCGATGCTACACCACGTATTTTGGCCGGCTTGAGCTCGGTCAGCTTACCGGTATGCCCGTCCATCAACGTGGCGCCCACCGAGGCAAAGGCTATCTTATCGCCCACGACAAGATTGGGCGCTCCGCAGACCACCGTCATCTGCTTCTGACCCAGGTCGACGGTAGCCAGCCTTAGCCGTTCAGCATTGGGATGCGGATCAACCGCGGTAATTTTGCCGACGACCACATTATCCCAGGAATCTCCGATCACCTTTATATCGGATACTTCCAGGCCTGCCAGCGTCAATTTATAGGCAAGTTCCCGGTAAGGGATGTCTATCTCGACGTAATCCTTGAGCCATTTAAGCGGAGCTTTCATGCATCACCTTAAACTTAAAACTGCCTTAAAAAGCGCAGGTCATTGCTGTAAAAATGACGTATGTCGTCAATTCCGAACCTTAGTATGGGAATGCGTTCCACGCCCATGCCAAATGCAAAGCCCGAGTATACCTCCGGATCGATACCGCATCCACGCAGGACCTCCGGATGCACCATGCCGGCGCCTAAAATTTCAATCCAGCCGCTGTTACCGCACAGCCGGCATCCTTTGCCGCCGCACATAAAGCAATCGATAGCTATCTCCACGCCGGGTTCCACAAAGGGAAAATAATCACAGCGGAAACGGCATTTGCGGTCCGTGCCGAAGAGGCGTCGCGCAAATTCGAAAAGCGTACCCTTGAGATCGGCCATGGTGATATTTTTATCCACCGCCAGCCCCTCTACCTGGGAAAACATCCATTCATGCGTAGCATCCGTGGCCTCGTACCTGTAGACCCTGCCCGGAGCGATGACTCGAATAGGAGGCTTGACCTGTTCCATGGTACGTATCTGCACCGGGGAGGTATGCGTCCGCATGAGCATAGGCCGCGCCCCGGTCTCAGTTTTATAGTCAACCCAGAGCGTGGCAAAGCCGTCCCTGGCGGGATGCTCGGCAGGCATGTTGAGGGCTTCGAAGTTATAGTATTCCCACTCGACCTCAGGTCCTTCAGCAATCTGAAAGCCCATACTGATAAAAATGTCGCAGATTTCCCTGGTGGTTTTCGTAGTGGGATGCAGGCGTCCCAGATGATATGGCTGGCCGGGCAGGCTGATATCGATGCTTTCTCTGGTTAAGGAAAGGTTTACAGAGCTATCAAGCTCCTCTTTTTTCTGTGCCAATGATGCTTCAAGCTGATTTTTAACCTGGTTAGCCCTGGCGCCTATATCACGGCGTTCATCTACAGGTAAAGCGGCAAGAGAACGCAAGATGCTGATTAGTTTGCTCTTCCTGCCCAGGTAACGGACACGCCATGCTTCCAGTTCATCTAAGCCGGTTACCTTCTGCAAATCGGCATGTGCCGATGAGGCAACTTCATCAACTTGACTTAACATCGCATACTATCGGAAAGGGAATCAGCTCTTAAGTTTTTCGGCCGCCAGTGCAATCAGGCTGGAGAATTTCGAGGGGTCTTTTACGGCGACATCTGCAAGCAACTTGCGGTTAATAATGACATCTGCCTTATTTAAGCCGTTGATGAACTGGCCATAGGTCAAACCACCGGCTCTAACAGCAGCATTGATCCTGGCAATCCATAACCTTCGCATATCACCCTTACGCTCCCTGCGGTGGCAATATGCATAATCCAGGGCATGCAGCATCGATTGGTGACTTGCCTTGTAAAGCAGATGCCGCTTTCCCCTGTGCCCCTTGGTTAATTCGAGCATCTTCTTGTGGCGTCTGTGTGAGACTATTCCGCTTTTGGCTCGTGGCAACTAAGTCCTCCTGAAAAGTTAACGGTAAGGTAGTAACCTTTTAATCTTCTTTACATCAGCTTTATTAAGAGGGATGGTTTCATCGTAAAGCCTTTTAGTACTGGCCTGTTTTTTGCGTCTTAGATGGCTCTTGCCGACTTTAACACGCATAATTTTGCCGCTTCCCGTAATATGGAAGCGTTTCTGGGCGCCTTTATGAGTCTTTATTTTGGGCATTTATACTGTTTCCTTGACCTTTACTTCTTTTATTTCCCGTGTTTCTTTAGTTTCTTTAGCTTCTTTGGGTTCCTTGGGCTGTTTGGCGGAAATCGGTGACAGCATGAGGCTCATCACCCTACCTTCCTGCACCGGCTGCCCATCCAGTTGAGCGATTCCTTTCAGATCATTGGCTACTTTCTGAATTACCTTTATGCCCAGCTCGGGATGCGACATCTGCCGGCCGCGAAATACAACTAATACTTTTACTTTATCGCCTTCTCCTATAAACTTCTTGGCCAGATTAATTTTTATATTAAGGTCATGGTCTTTTACCTGCGGACTCACTCTAAGCTCTTTGAGCAAGCCCGCCCTTTGACCGCTGCGTACCTTTTTTTCTTTCTTGGTTTGTTCGTACCTATACTTTCCGTAATCTAAAATCCGGCATACGGGCGGCGATGCTGTGGGCGCTACTTCAACGAGGTCTAATCCACTTTCAACGGCTGACTGTAACGCTTTATCCGTAGCAAGTACCCCGATCTGTTCGCCGTTTTCCCCTACCAGCCTGATTTCTTTGGCTCTAATGTGGTGATTGATGTTTAATTCTTTAAAGATGTTGTTTAATTCCTCCTTAAAATTAAAAAATTCATTTAGAATATATCATATTTGTATTTGGAAATCAAAGCTTGTCCAAGGTTCTGGCTTCAATAACCGTTTTGATGCGGTTTTCAAAATCCGCATAGCCCAGCGATCCGAGGTCCTCCCCCGTTCTTAAGCGTACAGACACCGTGCTGTTTTCAAGCTCCTTGTCTCCCACAATCAGCATGTAAGGTATTTTATTGAGTTGCGCCTCCCTGATTTTCAGGTTCATCCTCTCCGAACGGTCATCCAGTTGCACCCTGATATCCTTGGAGCGCAAATCCTTAAAAATCTTGTCCGCATAATCCCTGTGCCTGTCCGCTATGGGGATCAGCACAACCTGAATGGGAGCCAGCCAGGCCGGAAAGGCTCCGGCGTAATGCTCGGTGAGGCAGGCAAAAAACCGTTCCATGCTGCCCAGCACCGTGCGGTGTATCATGACAGTCCTGTGTTCACGCCCATCCTC